>NZ_HF986802.1:108927-112408 GCF_000431195.1 Prevotella sp. CAG:255
ACGAGCACACCGAACGACAGCGCATAATAGACGCCCTGCGCGCCACGGGCGGCAACAAGACCAAAACAGCCCAACTGCTCGCCATCGACCGCAAGACGCTGTATAACAAGATTCAGAAATACAACATCGAGGCGTGACGGGCATTTGCCAATTGAGAATGGAGAATGGAGAATTGAAAATTATGATTACTCTTGTGGCTGTTAAAACGGGGATGTTTTAAGGCTGCAAGTTTCACATATTAGTCAGCATAATTCATACTGAAGATTTGCATAGTCAACTTAACTCTATACATTCAGCAAAAACATCGTAACATGATCAGGAGAATAATTATTGCGGCTTTGGCCTTAATGTGCATCGTGCCATACACGGCCAAGGCGGACACTACTCTGAGCGAAAGAATATATATACTTTCTTCTATATGGAAAGAAATAAGCAACAACTTTGCATTTCCTGAGAAATTCAAGGAGACTAATCCTGACAGTCTTTACAGATGCTATCTTACTAAGGTCTTGAATGCCGAAAGCGAACAGGAGTTTTCGGACTTAATGACGCAGTTCATGGCTCACTTCAACGAGGGACACACGCGATTTAACGACAGCAACATCATACGCTACAGGGTGCCGCTGATACTTACGTGGGCAGGAGACAAACTGCTGATAACCAACACTACAAGACAGCTAAAACCGCTGTTGCCTGTTGGCAGCGAGATTAAAAAGGTGGACGGCCTGACGCTCGACGAATATCTGCAAAGGCATGTCTATCCGTATGTTTCGGCTCCCAACATGGAATGGAGAAAGAGAAAGGCTCTCGACATATTCCTTACAGGCAAGGAAGGTGCGGAATATCATATTGAGATAATAACTCCTAAGGGCAAGACCATAAACACAAAGCTCATGACAAGCATAAGGAACTACGACGACACTGACGACTGGAGCATCAGGCGCGACACGGCAAAATGCCGCATAAAGAAGCTGCCAGGCAACATCATGTATATGAAGATGAGCACGTTCACGTTGCCCGGCACAATAAAAAGCGCTTTTGAGAATAACCTCTCTGATTTCTTGTCTGCCAAAGGCGTGATATTCGACATACGCGGAAACCGAGGAGGAACAGACGAGTCATGGCACAACATAATAAGACATATCGCCGACAGAAACACTAACATATTCGACGGCTTAAAGATTATGACAAGAGTGGCTAACACGGCCTACGAGATGTACGGTAAAAATGTCAGCCAACTGGCCGACTACTATAACGGCGTGGCCATGCAGCCCGTTCAGGAAGGCTGGTTCGTGATGAAGAACAACACGCCCGACTCGTTGAGAATAACCGCCCCCGTTATAATTCTTGTTGACGGATTTACGGCATCGGCAGCCGAAGACTTTGCCGCAACAATGAAGAACCTGTCGCTCGGCAAGATTGTAGGCACGCCGACAGCGGGCGTGATAAGCAGTCCTAAATTCTGCAACTGGGGGCACGGCTACTCGTCGCTGATAGCAGAATGCCGCTTCACCAATCCCGACGGTTCCGATATTATCAACACCGGCATACAGCCTGACGTCTGCATAAAATATACCGAAAGCGACGCTCTGGGCAAAACCGACTCGGCACTAACGGCTGCGCTGAAGATGCTGAAAGGCAAAAAATAGAACAAGACATCAACCCCAATCAAAACAAAATCATGATTATGTCCGTTTTGCTCAGTCATTATATGGCATAGCAAAACGGACATAATGCAATATATAAAGAACATTTATTTTATTATATGGCGCTAAGCATGCCGCTCTTTTTGCCGTTGCGGCCTGAGCATCAGCCACACCCCCGACATACACAACAGCCCTACGCTCAGCAGCGTAAACCATATGCAGCGCTCATTGCCCGGAATGCGCACGTCGTAGGGGTTATCCGGATTATACATCACCTCAATGCTGTCGCCTTCACTGCGGAATGGCAGATAGCACTTTTCCGATATATACGTCTTGCCGTAGCGCTCTGTCTCGTAGCTTATGCGCATCTCCCAGTGCGTACGCCTCTTCCGGTGCCGGTATTCTCTCTTATAGCTGAGCTTGTCTATCACACCGGTGGCATGGCCCAAAGCTCCAGAAGCCTTCGACAGCGACACAAGCCCATAGATGCCTCCGCCGAGCATGAGCAGTCCTACGACAAAGAGCAAAAGACAAATAATCTTATTGCGAGACGACACCGCACATCTCCCTTCCGTGCCCTGCTCCGAATATCGTTTATCTGTTGTGTATTTCATAATCTAAACCATTTCTGCTACAAAGATAGCCAAAGGCGAGAGCAACGGCAAATAAAAAACAACAAAGTTTTTTGATTTGACACTGCCGAGCCGCACACTATCTTATTCAAAGATAGCCAAAGGCGAGAGCAATGGCAAAAAACAACAAAGTTTTTTCATTTGGCACTGCCGAGCCGCATACTATCTTATCTAAAGATAGCCAAAGGCGAGAGCAACGACAAAAAACGGCAAAGTTTTTTCATCTGACTTTGCCTTAAAATTATTATATTTGCAACAAAACAAACATCAGACAAAGAATAATGAAAATATATAAAATATGCTTCAGCCCGACGGGCGGAACCGAAAAGGTGGCTGGATTTATTGCCGGAAAGCTCGGCAGCGACATAGTAAACATTGACCTTACCGACCGCAAGGCCGACTTTAAGGGCGTTGCTCTCAACGGCGACGACGTGGCCGTGATAGCCGTGCCGTCGTATGGCGGACGCGTGCCTGCCCCGGCAGCTGAGCGCATAACGCAGATAAGCGGCAACGGCGCAAGGGCCGTAATAGTATGTGTATACGGCAACCGTGCCTATGAGGACACTTTGGCCGAACTGCAAGACTGCGCTGAGAAGGCAGGATTCAGCATCGTAGCAGCCGTGGCAGCCATAGCCGAACACTCTATTGTCCGCCGATATGCCGCCAATCGCCCCGATCAGGACGATTATACCGCACTTAACAAATATGCCGAACAGATAGCCGCCAAGCTGAACAGCAACGACTCTGCCACGCCTGCAATACCCGGCAACAGACCATACAAGAAGGCCGGAAGCGTAGGCTTCGTGCCCCGCCCCACAGCCCAATGCACAAGCTGCGGCCTATGTGCCTCAAGATGTCCTGTAGGAGCAATAAGCACGGACAACCCTGCAAAGGTTGACAAGAAGGCCTGCATATCATGCATGCGCTGCGCCGCCATATGTCCTCACAGTGCAAGAAAGGTGAACAGACTGCTCCTCTCTGCAGCAAACATAATGCTAAAGAAAGTATGCTCAAAAAGAAAAGAATGTGAGCTTTATATCTGACATCACATGGCGTATGACTGTTTCCGGCATCTCACTTACAAGATTCCCTACCCCTGACAGTAGCACTTATCAGGACATGGACTTAATGTAGCCCATACAGACACATACGTCGGGGCGCCACGCTAACGGCGGCCGCATGGACATCTTAAGAATTACTATC
>NZ_HF986803.1:0-12374 GCF_000431195.1 Prevotella sp. CAG:255
GCAGAAACTCACTCCGTTCTGCTACCATCATGCTTTTAAGCATGATTTCCATCAGGTCGTGTGGACCGTTTTCTTTCTCTGCATGCTTGCGCATGAGCTCAGAAATTTGTACTTTCGTGAAGTGCATAGTTTGTATATTTAGTGGTTTGGTCACTCCTAAATTACAAACTTCGGGGCTGACACGCAAGGGTCGGCCCTTTTTTACTGACAATCAGATACACTTTTTTAGACAGTATCAAAATAAATAAAAAGAATGGGAAGAGAAGATGATGCTTTCACTTCACTAAGATGTTATGTTGTTTATGACATTTATACTATAGAACATCTATTGACTATGCCTTGTAAAATATCTCATTTATCTGTTCTGTCAAAAAAGTTTATATTTTTTATTCTTTTTATCTTAACTTCCGAAACAACTGTTTCCGAAATGGCCATTTCGCTACTGCTACTATAATGTATTTTTCTGTAATGCCGTTATTCGGTATTTATAATACTATGAAATTCCACAAATGGCGTACGTCTTGTAAGTAGACAAGCTGCTGAAATATTTATAATAGGTATTAGCTGAAAATCGAAAATTCTTAGTATGAACGTCAGTTTTTTATAAACATTTCCATGCTTTCTTATCCTTTACAACCAACAATCCTCTCAAGCCTTTCGTAACCTGCAGCAATCTGCAAACGCGAAATTGGTTGTTGTATCTTTGCAATGTCGAAAGGAACAAGGCGACACGGACATTAAAGCCACAGCCGGCAGGCGGAAATGAACGTAGCGGCAGTTCTGGAAGGCATGAGAGATAATAAACAAATAATGTATAACAACCAAAAAGAAAGGAAAGAAACATGATTAGGTATAAACTTTATCAGAACCGCAATTCAAACAGTAACACAAACGGTAAATGGTATGCACGCGCGGTGTGCGAGGAAACTTACGATACAGAGAAGCTGGCGGCTCACATGTCATCACACAGTTCGCCGTTCTCAGCCGGTGTTATCCACGGAGTGCTGAAAGACATGATAGCATGTATCAAGGAACTTGTGATGGACGGCAAGAACGTTAAGCTGGACGACTTGGCCATATTCTCGGCAGGTTTGAGAACATTGCCGGCCAACAGTCCCGAAGAGTTCACCGCCTCTGCCAACATTGACAGCGTACGCCTGAGAGCACGCTCAACAGGAGTGTTCCGCTCATCAGTGCTGACACGCGAGGCAAAGACCAAGCAGTTCTCACAATATACGGTAGGCGAGGGCAGCGAGGTAGAGATGCCATAATGCAGTAGAGTGAAGCTGCCATAAACATTAAGAAGCTTACTTTCATTGTGTTAACCCAAATCTGGAGTTATGATTCTGCCTGTATTTCTGCCTTGTGTAGAGCTGATTTTCGTTTGATTTTTCGCAGACATAGTGGTCTGTGTAAACGAAAAGACGCTTATAGGATACAAAAAGACGGATGGAAGTAGAAATACATAAAATAGACAAAACTATATGCGGTCTGATGATGATTTGGGTTTTGTAACGTTGACGGGCATTGGTCATGCAGATTTAAGCTGGCCGATGTCTGTCAACTTTGTTAATAAAACGGAAGCATGTCGTGAAGTATATCTTATGACAGTCAGACATTTAGCTCCTGCCTTGGCTGCTCAGGACTGTTTGTGCACCTGAATTTTTTATCGGTGCATTGATGTTGTTTACATCTATTTTTTATAAATTTGCCAATTGAAACACAGACAATTTTTATGATAAAGTTTAAGGATATAACAGAAGACGACAAGGAACTGATACAGAGTTTTACGCTTTGGGGCGAAAGACAAAACTGCGACCTGTCGTTCTCGAACCTGATAAGCTGGCGCTTTCTTTACAACACACAGTTTGCGATAGTGGACGACTATCTGGTGTTCCGTTTCTACATGGGGCATCATCTGGCCTACATGATGCCTGTGCCCCGGCCGAAACGTCAGGACGACGGAACATTCAAGGTGGAGCCGTGTGATGAATGTTCGGTTAGCGTGATACGTGCCATACGCGACGACTCGATAGCCATGGGGCATCCGTTTCTGATGCTTGGCGTATGCAACTATATGCGCGACATCATTGAGGAGCATTTCCCCGACACGTTCGACATAAAGCCTGACCGCGACTTCAGCGACTATATCTACACTCGCGACAAGCTGATAAACCTTTCGGGAAAGAAACTGCAGAGCAAGCGCAACCACATAAACAAGTTTAAGAACCTTTATCCTGACTACAGATACCGCGAGCTTACGCCGGAACTTATTCCGCAATGCCTCGAACTGGAACGGCAGTGGCGCCGCACGTCGAAAGACGACAACGGAGATGTGCCCGATGAAGACCTTTCAGAGGAACTGCGCTCAATGACGCGTGCGTTTAACCGATGGGATAGGCTGGGACTTGTTGGCGGAACAATATTTGTAGGCGACAAACTTGTAGCCTTCACCTTCGGCTGCCCGATAAACCAGTGTACGTTTGACGTGTGTGTTGAGAAGGCCGACGTAAACTATGAAGGAGCGTTCACGATAATAAACCAGGAGTTTGTGAAGCATCTGCCCGAGCAGTATTATTACATCAACCGTGAGGAAGATATGGGCGACGAAGGACTGCGGCGCGCCAAACTGTCGTATAAGCCCGACATCCTGCTTGAGAAGAACGTGATAATGGAGAAACATCCGCTGGCGGCATTTGAAGACCAAGACCGCATAAAGGAAGAAACGCGCGAGATATGGAAACAGGTGTTCAACGATCCCGACAAGTTTATCGACCTTTATTTCTCGCGTGTCTACCGCAGCGAGTATAACGTGTGCTGCCAGATAGACGGAAAGGTGGTGGCTGCGTTGCAGACATTGCCTTACACCATGCTTTATGACGGACGCGAGGTGAAGACTGTATATGTAAGCGGAGTGAGCACGCGGCCGGAATACCGCCGTCAGGACATAGGCAACAACCTGATGCGGCAGGCCCATTTCCGCATATATTACAGAGAGATAGTATTTGCTTCTCTTATTCCTGCCGACGAATGGTTATATGAATGGTATGAGAAGTGCGGCTATGCCCGCGTGATGACATGCACGCCTCCGCCGGCAGACGCCATGGTTACTTCGTTTGAAGAGTTCGACCGCATTCAGCGCGCAAAGCGTTGTGTGCTTCTGCATGATGAAGAAGGCTATGAGGTTATACGCGAGGACATACGCCAGGCAGGTGATGAATATCGTCCGCAGGCCAAAAACATTCAGGCCATGTTGCGCGTGATAAACGCCAAGAAGGCTCTGGAACTGTATGCCGAACTTAATCCTGACAAAGATATGGTGCTGAGGGTTGAAGGCGATGCAGACATTCCGATGAATAATGCCTACTATGTAATAAAGAACGGAAAGGTGCGCCAGACGGATGAGCCTTACGCAGATGCCTTGAAGCTGACAATAAATGGCCTGGCAGAATTTCTGTTTGATGGCGTAGGGGCGGAAATGAACCTGATGTTGAATTAAGTTAAACCCAAATCAGTCATTAGACCGCATATAGCTTTATCTATTTCGTGCATTCATGCTTTCAGTCCGTATTTTTGTTTCTATTGGCGTCTTTTTGTTCGCTTTTTCTTGACATAGCCCGCTATGCCTGCGAAAAATCTAACGAAAATCCGCTCAATATAAAGCAAAAATCCCGGCCGAATACTAATGCCAGATTTGGGTTAAAAGTGAAAAGATAAAAGTGAAAAATCCATTAGCTATCTTGCTTTAATACAATGGCTAATGTATTCTTCACTTTTCACTTTTATCTTTTCACTTCTTAGAGTTTTGTTTTCAGTTCGTAAAGTTTTGTAGAGTTGCTGCCTTTGATGAGTATGCAGAAGCCTTCTGGCTTGTTCTCGTCAATGGCTTGCTTAACCTCTTCAACGTTGTTGAACTTGCGGAACGGGCAGTCAGTAGATTTAAACTCATCTCCTACGAGCCACACCTGCTCAATATCTAAGGCTTTCAGCATGTCTGCAACCTTTTGATGTTCCTCGTCGCTCACTTCGCCAAGTTCCTTCATTGCGCCTATTATGGCCATCTTGTGGTCGGCCTTAATCTCTTTGAAGTTCTTCAGTGCAGCCTCCATGCTTGTCGGGTTGGCGTTGTATGCGTCGATAATCAGTTTGTTGCTTGCCGTAACCTCCAGTTCCGAGCGGTTGTTGGTAGGCACATAGTTGGCAAGCGCATGGCATATCTGCTCTTCGGTAACATCAAAATAAAGACCTATACATGCCGCAGCGAGCATGTTGTATATGTTGTAGCTGCCAATCATGTGTGTCCTTACCTCGTTCCACTGGGCTTTGCCGTGACGCCATCTGAAGTTGAGGAACGGGTCGCATGACAGAAACTCTCCGCATACGCTAAGTTCTTCGCTGTCCGTGGTGCCGTATTTTATAAGGCTCAGTCCGCTTGAAATCTTCAGCAGATGTTCGTTGTCGTTGTGTATAAACACTTTGCCATTGTGCTCGCGCAGATAGTCGTAGAGCTCGCCCTTGGTGCGTATCACTCCCTCAAACGAGCCGAAACCTTTAAGGTGAGCCTTGCCCACGTTGGTTATTATGCCGTAGTCAGGTTCGACGATGTTGACCAAAGTCTTGATTTCGCCCGGATGGTTGGCTCCCATCTCTATCACGGCAATATCGTTTTCGGCCGTGAGGCGCAGCAGCGTCTTAGGCACGCCGATGTGGTTGTTGAAGTTGCCCTGAGTGTAGAGCACGTTATATTTTTCGGCCAATACGGTTGCCACGAGTTCCTTTGTCGTGGTTTTACCGTTGGTGCCGGTTATTCCAATGATTTTAGTTCCAAGTTTGCGGCGGTGATAGTTGGCCAGCTGCTGCAGTGTGGTCAGACAGTCTTCGGTAAGGATATACCTGTTGTCGCCTTCAACGGCAAACTCTTTTTCGTCGATAACTGCATACGAACAGCCCTGTTCAAGAGCCTTGGCTGCAAAGGCGTTGCCGTTGAACGATTCGCCTTTCAGCGCAAAGAAAATAGAACCTTTGGGGCAGTCGCGGCTGTCGGTGGTAACCTGCGGATGCTCGGTGAAGATTCTGTATAATTCTGATATGTCCATGTGTGATAGTTTTATTGGGTGCAAAAGTACATCAAAAAATCGTACCATGACAATTTTGCGGCCAAATAATAATCAGTTCTGCACATATTTTCTTACCTTTGTGACTCTGTTGATACAGAAAAAATTATTGATAAAACAAAAGATATATTGTTATAAATGCTAATCTGAAACTTTTTGAATAAAATGAAATACGTAAACGAAACGGTGCGCCGCCAGGACCGCCTGCTCAGCGAAGAGCGTGCCTTGCAGCTTATTAGAGACAGCGAATATGGAGTGTTGTCGATGGTTGATGCTGACGGTGGAGCCTATGGCCTGCCGCTGAATTATGTTTGGGACGGCGAACACAGCTTGTATATACATTGCGCTCCTGAAGGAAAGAAACTCAGGGCCTTGGCGCACAATCAGAATGCGTCGTTCTGCATAGTTGGCCATACAAATCTGTTGCCGTCTCGCTTCACTACCGAATATGAAAGTGTGGTGATGAAATGTCACGCTGTAACGGCGCTTGATGATGAAGAAAAGAGGCACGCGCTGCAACTGCTGATAGACAAGTTGGCGCCTGAATATAAAGAAGCTGGAATGAAGGCCGCTGAAAAATCGTTTCATCGTGTAGGCATAATACGTCTTGACATAATTGAGTTCAGCGGCAAGTGTAAGGCTGTTCCGTCGGCTCATTGAGGTTTAAGCCCAAATCAGGCGGTTTGGATATAAATATATTTTCCGACTTGTTTTTATTCTTTATAAAAAACGTCAAAAATATAAAGAGTCTCAATATTTATGAGTATTTTTGCCATCTGTTGAGATTAATTTTATTCTTTAATTTATATTGTGAAAAGCTTTATTCCATATATATTGAACGTTAACGGGCAACTGATTGATTTGTCTGAGTCTTGTGTTATGGGCATTCTCAATGCCACTCCCGATTCTTTTTACGCCGGCAGCCGCAAGCAGACTGAAGCTGAGATTGCTGCAAGGGCCGACCAGATAATGGCCGAAGGCGGCAAGATTATCGACGTAGGGGCTTTCTCTACGCGTCCCGGTGCGGCTCATGTTACTGAGGAAGAAGAAATGGAGCGCATGCGCATGGCATTGAAAGCCGTAAGAAGCGTGCAGCCCGATGCCCCCGTTTCTGTCGACACGTTCAGACCCGAAGTGGCCCGCATGGCTGTTGAAGAGTTTGGGGCTGGCATAATAAATGATGTATCTGAAGGCAACGTCAATGGTGCTTTCGGCGGCAGCGAGGCTTATACGGCAGGCGATGAGGTCGGCGAAGGCGGATGTGAGTGTCCAGAGATGTTCAGGATGGTGGCCCGTCTTGGTGTGCCTTACATACTCATGTCGGTCAAGCCCGACATAATGAGCATGATGAAGGCCTTTGCTCATGAAGTGCAGACGCTCCATTCTCTTGGTGTTAAGGACGTGATTCTCGACCCTGGCTTTGGATTCGGCAAGACGCTTGAGCAGAACTATGAACTGCTTGCCTCTTTGGGAAAGTTGCGCGAGTTTAATCTTCCGCTGCTTGTCGGCGTGTCGCGCAAGTCGATGATTGCGCGCCTGCTCGGCACTGATGCTGATCATTCGCTCAACGGCACATCAGTTGTCAACACCATTGCCATGATTAATTCGGGTGCGTCAATTCTGAGAGTACACGACGTAAAGCCGTGTGTTGAGGCTGTTACTATTGTAAAAGAAGTATTTAAGTATGTTTGAATTTGGCATAAAAGATTTTGTCGATATATTTTGCGTAGCCCTGATGCTGTATTATATTTACAGACTGATGAAGGAGTCGCGCTCGCTCAACGTGTTTATCGGCATCATGGTGTTCATCGTTGTCTGGCTGTTTGTAAGTCAGATTCTTGAGATGCGCCTGCTCGGAAGCATTATGGACAAGCTGGTAAGCGTGGGTGTCATTGCCATAATAATATTGTTTCAGGAAGAAATACGCAAGTTCTTGTATAATCTTGGTGCGCACCGCCGCGTGAACGGAATAATAAGGCTCTTTGTCTCGGGCGACAATAAGGATAAGGTGGACATGGAGTCGATAATGCCTGTCGTGATGGCTTGCATGAACATGGGCAAGGCGCGCATCGGAGCGCTCATTGTCATCGAGCGCATATCGTCGCTCGACGATATCGTTGAAACCGGCGACATCATCGATGCAAACATAAACCAGCGACTTATAGAGAATATCTTCTTCAAGAATTCGCCTCTGCACGACGGTGCGATGGTCATATCAAAGAAGCGTATCAGGGCTGCGGGATGTATCCTTCCCGTGAGCCACAGCATAGATATCCCGAAGGAACTCGGACTGCGCCACCGTGCTGCAATGGGCATATCGCAGGACAGCGATGCCATAGCCATTGTCGTGTCAGAAGAAACCGGGCGCATTTCGGTGGCCATAAAGGGACAGTTCCACCTGCGCTTGTCGGCCGAACAGCTTGAGAGCATACTTACACGTGAACTTGACTTCTGATGAATGACGTCATGGCTTGTGCCTTTCCGGCATCCATGCCATGACGTCATGATTCATTTAACTCCAGCCGTAATCAGTATTCAGCAGGCTGTAGTTTTATGTTGATTGTATTTCCGCTTTTGTTTTCTTGGCCATAGAGGGCTGTTAATGGAAAGGCAAACAATACTGCAATAGAAGACAAGAAGACGGTAGAATACACCGATATGCTTATATAACATTTAGAACATATCTTGCCTGCTGATTTTGCTTTGTTTTATTTTATTCCTTTTATCTTGTTGATGCCGACAGTTTCCTTCGGGTTTCACATTGAAACTGATTTCATTCCCATATATTCTTCATGTTCTTTTTGTTTCTTTTCTGATGACAAATTGCTTTTGCTTTGATAATATATATTACAAAAAGTATAAAATATTATCCATTTAGTTAATAAAAGTAATTTTTATCTTGAAAATAATTAAAAAATGAAATTGTAACGCTTTTTTAATGCCTCGTATTTTTGTTTCTGAAAATAAAGAACTATATTTGTGAAGTCTCAATTTATAGTTTGTTATCATGATAGATTTTAAAAATTTCTCAGCTATTCAGACTTGTCTCGACGAGTATATGTCGCTTGCAGGCAAGAATGAAATTAACGACATGGAAGCCAACCGTGAGTTGGCCCGTGCCGGTTTGTTAGACGATTCTCTTCCAAATCCTGGCAAGCCATTAAGAATGCTGCTCGCCGGTTTGAGAGATGCTAATCTTTTGCCTCAGAATATTAGGCAGATATACGGAACATGGGTTATCCGGCTGTCTACGACGATAGCCAAATGTCCGCTTGTCAACCAGTTTCAGTATTGCTGAAAGTCAGCAGCTGCAGGCTTGCCGGAAAAGATTAAATAACTGATTTTCAATGCACCTCGTGGCATGTAAAAAGGCTGTGGAGTGCATTGAATTTATATGTGCCTTATGGCTGTTTCGGTTTAACGGTTGTTTACTTTACACGCTTATTGGCGTTAAATAATGCTAATGACATTCAACTTTAGCGCAACTTATCCGTCTTATACGTAAATTTGCAACAAATTATAACCTAAAAATAAACGAAAATTTATGATGAAGAAGAATTTATTGATTGTATCATTGGTTGCAGGATGCTTCATGGTGAGCAGCTGCGTAAGTAAAAAGGACTTGGAAAACTGCCAGCTTGAGAACAAGGAACTGACAAATAAATATCAGGAAACACAAGGCAAACTCTCTGACGCTAACTCTGAACTTGCTGCAAGCAAGGTGCGCGTTACAAGTCTTGAGGAGCAGCTCGCTCAGACTAAGAGCGCATATGAGGCACTGCAGAGCTCGCTCGACAAGAGTCTTACTGCAAGCAACCAGACAACTGTGAACATCTCTAAGCTGGTTGACCAGATCAACGAGTCAAACCAGTACATCCGTCACCTCGTTGAGGTTAAGAGCAAGAGCGACTCTCTGAACCTTATCCTCACAAATAACCTTACACGCTCGCTCAGCAAGGAAGAGCTGAAAGAGGTTGACGTTCAGGTGCTCAAGGGTGTTGTTTACATCTCTCTTGCTGACAACATGCTCTACAAGAGCGGAAGCTACGAAATCAACGACCGTGCTGCCGAGACTCTGAGCAAGATTGCAAAGATCATCAAGGACTATAAGGACTACGATGTGCTCATCGAGGGTAACACCGACAACGTGCCTGTAAACACATCTTCAGCTGCGATGAAGAACATTCGCAACAACTGGGATTTGTCTTGTCTCCGTGCATCAAGCGTTGTTCAGGCTCTTATCAATCAGTATGGCGTAGAGCCGAAGCGTCTCACTGCTGGTGGACGTGGCGAGTTCAACCCTGTTACATCTAACGATACTGAGGTTGGCAAGCAGCGCAACCGCCGCACTCAGATTATCATCACTCCGAAACTCGACCAGTTCATGGACCTTATCGACAAGGCTCCCGAGAGTGCTGAATAATCAGAACATTAGAACTTAGATAATATAATCATAAGGTCGGACATACGGCAGACGCCGTTTGTCTGGCCTTTTTCTTTTTTTATATTCTTCTTATAAATGCCCTAGGCTTTCTGCCTTTTGTCTTTTTCCTATAGTATTTGTTTTTGCTTTTGGGGGATTGCTGTGCAGTATGCCTACGTGTCTCTGCATCATCTCAATATGTTTTCATGTTATTTTTGTGCTCTTGCTGCCGTTTTCATGTTAAGTTTCTCATTTCTTTCCTTGCCGTTTATTGCTTGCGTTGGAGTATGTGGTGCGGATGTTGCTGAAAATTCATTGGTTTTCATTCAAAAAAGCGGCCGTTTTCGCTTCAAAAGTGGCCCGTTTTCGGGGTGAAAACAATAGGTTAATGATTTAAAACTTATTTATGCGGTTTTACTTTCACTATTTGCGCTTTTGACGTTTAGTTTTGCCTGGTTGAAATAAAACAGGAGCAGTTTCCTTACACTTTTTCGTGCTTTTCTTTTTGATGCTTTGTCTTGTCCTTGTCGTTGTGCTTTTTCGGACTTCTGTTTAGATGTCCGTTATTGTTCTTCCGGCCTGCGCACGCGTAGACAAAAGCGTCTGTCAACGCTGCGCAGGCCGGTAGCCTTTTTTCAGTATTATCTGTTCATCACCTTCCAGGTCTTTCCGTCCTGTACTATAATCATTATTCCTTTATAGTCTTTTGGCGAAGCTATTCTCTGGCCGTCAGTGGTGTATGCCTTGTATGGCTTCTGCATGTCCGGCGTGCAGTCAGCCGTTGTGCCGTCTATTCCCGTTGTCGTCCTTTTGCCTGTTATCGTCATTCTTTTTATTTCCCATGTTCCGGCTTCCGAGTCGTTGCTCTTGTAGTGGAACACTATGCTGATTTTCTTTCCGGCATAGCTGTTTAGCGATATCTCGCCCGAGTCGATAAACGTCCAATTGTTGCCTGCCGGCCATGTTATTCCGTCGAGTGTGTTTGTCGTTCCGTCGCATATTACTTCTACGCTGAATGTGCTTTCGGGCGACTTGCAGAAGTTTATTGCATGGTTAAATGTCAGTGTTGCCTCGCTGAATCCTGTAAGGTCTATTTCAGGAGAAGTCAGCGTTGCTTCTGCCGCGTATGCCCTGTTGTTGGCATATCCGGTGCCTTTCCATCCATATTTCGTGTCTCTTATCCACACCTCAAATCCGCTGTATGGCTCGCTTATGTTCTTTGCCGTGAAGTTGCCGGTTTCTGATGTGAATGTTGCCTGATATATTGTTTCTTCCGTAGGAACGTCCGGATTGTCAGTATAGTCAGATGTCGTTACGGTGTTTTCCGGGTCGAAGGCATAGTCTATGCTGTCGCCCCATATATATTCCATGAGGTTTGGAAAGTCTACAAACGGATTGCGGTTGCCCTGAATCTTGTACACTTCGTTGTTGCGCTCCACTTCAGTCTGGTCAACGCCGTCGGTCTTGGCCCATTCTATATATAAGGTGTATGCCCATTCGCGCAGGGTGGGGTAGTCTCCTTGCTGAAGTATCTGCAGGGCCGGCGTGCCCGACCATGTAAAGTCCTGGTATGCCGTAGCCATATACATATATCCTCGCGCAAAGTCGCCTTTCCATTTGTCTGCCGGCTCCCACAGCTTATATCCGTTGCTGCCCGTGCCCACCTTGGTGCATCCGTTGTCGGTGCTGGCGTTGTTAACCTTTCCCATCGGGTAGTTCGATTTTGCCGAGTTTATCTTCTGTTCCGACGGCATCAGGTTATACAGGTCTTTGTATGCCTGATTCTCGCTTCCGCCCCACCAGCTTTTCGGGAAAGAGCGCTCTATGTTCATGCAGCTTACAGCCCCACCATTGTGTGCTCTATGTTCATGCCGCTTACAGCCTGACCTTTGTTGCCGAAGTATCTTTTGTCGTTGCTGTAGCGGTCAACCACCTGGCCGTCGTCCAGGCGGTCTGTCGTGTAGAAGCCTTCCCATGTGCGTCCTGAGCCCGAGCCGTATTTTAGCACGGTGGCATTCTTTATTATGTTATGCACTGCCGTTTTCAGTTCGGCTCCCTTCTTGCCTTTCAGCGAACTGTAATAGTTTTGTGGAATCTGTGCTATTGCGGCTGTTGCCGTCAGCATGGCCGTTGTTATGGCCGCGATGAAAAATTTTCTCATGTCTTTCTTAATGCAGGTTTTTAAATTTAGACAAATCTTCTGTTTGTAAATACTTGTATTATGAATTTTGCAAATGTATCGAAATATTTTTTAATCATACAACCTTTTCCTCTATTTTTATTCATTATTCTAAATATGTCGTCTCGTATTCGCCCGTGTTTCCGTTTGCTTTTTCGTCATCATGTAAAGCTGTGTCAACGAAAAGCAGACGGCTATACTCTCAAGATAAAATAATAAGGCGCCTGAGAGCGTCTGTCCGGTTGCGGAATTTAACGCGTCTGCATTCTAATGGCAGATTGGCTGCATCATACACTTTAATATTATTTTCATGATTCCTCCTTTTTCGTGGCAATGCTCTTAATGGTTTTTATTCCTGTCCTCTTGGAGAAGTTTGTCTTTCATGCCTTTTCCTCAGTCAGAATGGGATTTTAAATCATATATACAATATTTTACTTTTGCCCTGTCCGATTTTTTGTTTGAATGTGTTGTTTGCGTTTTCGCTTTTTGCCAATCTTTATGCTTCCTGATTTTAGTTTTGCCTTTAAATTCTGCCATCGGTCTTTGGTTTTTGCCATTAGCGTATAATTTTCATCCATCTTTGCCGGTTTTATTTCCCGTTCCTGTGTCATAAGTCTGCCTGTTTCTTTTGTAAAATATAATAATGTGAATGGCGTAA
>NZ_HF986804.1:0-7414 GCF_000431195.1 Prevotella sp. CAG:255
CGGACAAAAAATCCGTCATGAAAATCAAAGCAAACACAAACGCTATTATGAGTAATGACGGAGATGGAGCAATCCTATGGATTTAAGAGAAGTCAACAGCCAGATTTTCGTAACTGCTTGTTATCGTGTGATTTACGACGGCTTGCAGGATTAGAAGAAATGTCCCGGCCTGAAAACATGAACGAATCACGACCGCAAGACAAAGGCCGTCTTTCAACTGAGAATGACGGATCCCCCGACGGAAATGACCGTCTCCAATGGTTCGTCATGCGCGACCTTAAGAGACGCAACGCCAAACAGCCTGCCTACAAGCTGCTTGACGGCCTGGTGGCAAAGGTGTTCACGCCGGTGGTGTGGAAACTGGCGGTCAGGAACGGCAAGCGCATCCGGGAGAAAGTGCCCTTTATGCAGGACCTGCTTTTCGTTCATGACACGCGGCTGGCGGTTGACCCGATAGTCGAGAAGTACGACACCGTGCAATACCGTTACATACGCGGCGGCTACAAAATACCGATGACGGTGAGGGAAGCAGACATGCAACGCTTCATCCATGCCGTTAATTCTACCGAAAACACACGCTATTACAAGCCTAAAGAAATAACCCCCGACATGATAGGGCGGAAAGTCCGTATCGTCGGCGGTCCGTTGGACGGTTACGAGGGTAATCTGCAGAAAATGCAGGGCGCACGCACTAAACGCCTGTTCGTTGAGCTTCCCAACCTTCTTGCCGCCGCCGTTGAGGTGCAGCCTGAATACATACAGCTTGTTTAATTAAGAATGAAGAATGAAGAGTTAAGAATTAAGAAAACTACCGATGCTGGTAATGGCTTTAATTTCTAACAAACGCAGTGAGTGATAACTTCTTTAACTCCTTTAACTTCTTAAAAAAAGTGTACACGATAGACCAATTCAAGTCCAAATGGGGAAGCCTTCATCACCTGTCAATGAACGTTGACGGCGACGTGGCTTTCTTCCATCAGCTATATGGCAGGCTGTACCGTCTTATCGGACAGGAAGCGAGGTGCTTCGACAATAATAAAATCCTTCCCTTTCTGCTCTATATAGAGAACACCGTAGCCGTCGGGCTTGACGGCGTTTATGAATACAGGTACCGCAGCGTAGGCAATGTGGAGAGCCGCTGGTGCAACGGATTTGACATAAGTATCAATGCAGGTTCTGAAGTCCACAACCTCGTGGGCAGGGCCGTGGCCGACACCAAGTACAGCGCACTCAGGCAATGGATGGTCGAAAGCGTGCTGTCGGGTGATTTTTCCCGCCTTAGTGAAATGCTGACATGGTTTGTCCGGAAGGACAAAATTCTGAGGTCTGTCTTTCCTGACCTGCGTTTCCGCAAGGCGATGTTCATGCGGCTCGCAGGAAACAGGCAGTCATCAAATAAGATGCTGTGGGCAGACCTCGCCTTCAACTGGCGCGACAAGCGTGGTTTCTCCTTGGCGGATACCATAGCCAAAGAGTTCCGCTTTAAAACTTCTTTTGTGGAAGGAAAGGAAAAGACTTTGCTGAACAAAGCGGCAAAGACACTTGATGCAATCCAAGCCGAACGGCTGGATACTTATACGGTCATCGGGCAAAAGGATGAGCGCATGTTCACCTTGCGCCACAGGGACGGGCGTGTGTTCCATGACGTGATTTTTCCAACGCCAGTTTCCGAAGACATGCCAAGCCGCTACCTTACCGTCCAGCTCGTCACCTATAAAGACAAAACATACGTAAGCGGCTCAGCAGTTTGGATAGATAAGGAAACCCTGCCTGTGTGGAACGGCGAAGCCGTATGGGAGGATATCCAAAAGAAAGAACAGGATGCGGCAAGACAAACTTACTTTACCACAATGTTCGGCAAGCAGATATGCCTTTACGAAGACCTATACACCGTGCCGACAGACCCGGAGGAAGCCTATTACGCCGACATGGGCATCTATTTCGACGAGCCGAATATCTTTGATTTCTTTGG
Organism: Prevotella sp. CAG:255; assembly: GCF_000431195.1. NCBI lineage: Bacteria > Pseudomonadati > Bacteroidota > Bacteroidia > Bacteroidales > Prevotellaceae > Prevotella > Prevotella sp. CAG:255. The sequence continues at coordinate 1,973 of NZ_HF986804.1, forward strand.
AGGCAAGCCTAACGGCAGGGTAATCTATTTTGGCGGCTGAGAGGCAGGTAAAATTGAAATAATGGATAACAACAGAAAGAAGAACATGCAGACGGCAGCCGTGCCCGTTCCAGCACGGAAGAAAAACGGAGGAGGTTTCGGTTTCATAGCCTACGCCAACTCCTGTGTTGAGAAACTGCGGGACGAAGGGCGTTACGATGCGGCCTATAAGTTGAAAATGTATCTCAGGAGATTCATTGCCTATTTAGGCAAGAATGAGGTTCCGTTTAAGGACTTCGACGCCCTGCTGATGCGCAACTACCACACGTGGCTGAAGAATCAGGAGCTGGGACGCAACACCATTTCCCTTTATATCCGGAATTTGAAGCGTGTTTATAAACTTGCTGTAAACGACGGGCTTGCTGCCGACATCAATCCTTTTGAAGGCCTGGACGTAAGCTACCACGTCAAGAAATACAGGAACGGTCTGACGCTCGACGAGGTGAAACGCCTGCGCAGTCTTGATTTGAGCGGCGAATCAGAGATGACCGTCTTCGCCCGTGACATTTTCCTGTTCACGGTCTATACAAAGGGCATGAAGAGCGACGATATCTTCCGCCTGACACGAGAAAACATTAAGGATGGCCGGCTCACCTACCGCCAGCACCTCACAGGCAAGGAAATCTCCATGCCGTGGGAGCCGCCAATGCAGGAGATCGCGGACCGTTACAAACGGAAAGGTACTCCCCTCCTCTTCCCCGTCATCACGGCAAAGTCCCCACGCGAGCAATGGAAGCAGTACGATGGCATCCTGCACCGCATCAATTACAACCTGAAGAAGCTGGGCGAAATGATGGGTCTCGGTTATCCGCTGAACCTCACCGTCGCAAGGCATTCATGGGAGAGCATGACCAAGAGTGTAAACGTAAGCGACCTTCTGTGAAATGAAGAATGAAAAGTTAAGAATGAAGAAAAATAACCAATGATGGCAGCTTTCACGGCTCAAGCCGTTTTGCAACATTTACCGGTGAAAACCGTGTCGGCTGTCATCATCCTAACCATGTGAAAAACTACCGTTTTCCGATGAAGGTGTCTTCATGCGCCATTGAAAGTGCCTTCACCGCTTTACGAAAGCATCTTCATCGCCACACGAAGGTATCGTCATAAAAACAGTGCGGAAATGATATAAGAACACCTGAAAAGAATAAATGATGGTCATTCTTAAGCAACTGCCTTTTGTCGATATCCTTACCTCCATGCAGGAGATAGCAGCATTGGACACCGTGGCCAATTTGAAGAAGCACTTAACCGTACTCCACAGCTGGGTCCCCTCCGACTATCGCAAGGCGGATTACGCTATGACCATCCACGCCATGTTCCTCAATGACCCGATAAAGCTTGCCAATGCGTTGCCCTCGAATGAGCAGGAGGTCATAGTCAGGCTGACGTACATGAAAGCCGATGAATACCTCACTTGGCCTCTGAAGGAAGGCGAGGAACTGGTGATGCAGACCCTCCACTTAGTCATCACCTATGAAGACGGCAAGCAATGGCGGTTCTATATGCCCGACTGCATACGCCAAACACTCGCAAAGGCTTTCGACGCCGAGCTTATGTATTTCCTTCGCAGGATGTAATGAACAATCATTCTTTCAACTTTGGAACAGTTGCTTACTCATCTTAAATAAATGGCAAAGTATTCAAGGATAAATAATCAAGTATCATTGAATACTCTGGCAAGCATCTTTACCATTAAAGGAAAGATGATTAAAAATCAGAAAGTATGGTATCAGAAAAACTGAGATATAATCGTCGGTACATGGAAGAAAATCCACGAACCGATATTGAACTGACACCGCTGAAAACGGAAATTGAAGCCATATCCAGCGAAAGTAACATAAACGAGGATTGCGATACCATCGCAAGATTACTTTCACCTTATCGGGAGGTGGTTCGTGAATTGTTAAGCCAAGGCAATTATGCTGAAGCTATAACCATTCTGCTCGAAGTCCTCGAAAGCCTCACTTATCACTTTGTGGAAGACGAGCATTACAACTATTTCGATGATGTACAGCCCCGATTTTGTTTGTCAAAACATGATGAAGGCAATCATCAATGCTATCAAAAGAGGAAATTTCCCAGCGGAAGAATTGCATCTGTTGAAAGAGGGATTGGAAAAGCTGAAGCATTCGAAGGCATACGAGGATTACGGTGTGCCGTATGCGTTGAATATATGGAAGAAAAATTAGCCGGATTTTAATCTTATTTTAAATATATCACAAAAGCAAGGGGTATATCAGAATTGCGCGTTTTATGTCTCAAAGTTATCAAAAAAATGAACATTTTTTAAATTAAGTTTATATGTGTAATATAAATTATAAAGGGCAAAATGTATTGAATGGTTTAGATTTAGATACTCCAATATATAAATTTATTCCATATAAATATTTGATGACCCTTATTCAAGGTGAATTGTATATCAAGAAAATTTCTTCATGGGATGATGTATATGAGAATTTCCTATTTAAGGAAAAATTTGAGTTAGAAGACCAAACACCCATTGATGCAACAAATTTAATAAGTGGAATATTTGGTCAAAGTTGGACATTGGAGGATGAAACAGACGCAATGTGGCGAATATATTCTGATGTGAAAAGTAAAGACATCGGTGATTGTGCTATTCGTGTAAAAACAACAGCTCGAAAATTATTTGATACAATTTACACAAATGATGAATGTATGGCAACGACTTATATTGGAAAGGTTGATTATAAGTTGTCGGGTGAACTTGATAATTGGCTTAGGAAATTATATTTAACAGTAGAAACGTTAAATAGAAGTTTTGTTGATTCATTATTTATAAAAAGAATGGCGTTCAGCCATGAAAATGAAGTACGCATTATCATTAATTTCGGTTCAGATGCAGAAGAATGTCAAAGTGACCATATAAGTTTTTCTATAAATTCGGAAACATTTATTGATGAATATTTAATAGATCCAAGATTGGCGTCTAAACGTGAAGAATGCTGCATTAAAGCTAATTTATTAAGAAACGGCATAAATAGTAGTAAAATAAAAGTTTCTGATTTATATGCATTCAAACCATCACCCCAACCTATAGTTATTCATAATTAAACATAAAATGTTAATTTTTTTCAATGTCCGATACTTCATCAAATAACAAGCGTATAGCCAAAAACACGCTGCTGCTATACTTCCGTATGCTCTTAATGATGCTCATAGGCTTGTATACGAGTCGTGTCATTTTGGATAAGTTAGGGGAAGTTGACTTCGGAATCTATAATGTAGTGGGCGGTTTTGTGACGATGTTTTCGTTGATAAGCGGTGCGATGACAACGGCTACTCAACGGTTTCTTTCTTTTGAAATAGGAAAAGGAGAAAACGGTGATGTAAAGGGTATTTTCAGCACAATGCTGATGATTCATATCTTTTTGGCCATTGTAATCATATTTGTGGGCGAGACTGTCGGTACATGGTTTTTGAATAGCTATATGAACTTTCCTCCGAACAGATATGGGGCGGCAAACTGGGTGTTCCAGTTCTCTCTGCTTGTGTTTGTGCTTAATGTAATCAACGTGCCGTACAATGGGGCACTCATTGCGTATGAGAAAATGTCGGCGTTTGCCTATTTTTCCATAATAGATGCGGTGTTGAAACTTGCCATTTGCTATGTAATCGCCATAACCTCGTTTGACAGGCTTATAGTCTATGCTGCGCTGATGGCGTTGGTGCAAATAGCTCTGATAGCGGCCTATTACTTCTATTGCAAGAAAAAGTTTTCCGAATGTCGCTTTACCGGAAAGTTCAACCGTAAGTACGGTAAAGAGGTGACATCGTTTGTAGGGTGGAATCTTATCGGCTCATTGGCTGGTATAGCAAAAGAACAGGGAGTGAATGTAGTGCTTAACATGTTTTTCGGCCCTGCCGTCAATGCGGCACGTGGTATCGCCTACCAAGTTCTTGGAAAACTCAATGGTTTTGTAAGCAACTTCCAGATGGCCATGAATCCGCAAATCATAAAGAATTACGCGACAGGCGACAAGGTAGATATGTATAAATTAGTGTTCAGGGGTGCAAAGTTGTCCTACATACTCTTACTTACCTTGTCGTTGCCTGTTGCGGTGGAAGCCCCATTGGTGTTGGGAATATGGCTTAAGGAAGTGCCGGACTATACCGCGATATTCCTCCGCCTTGCTATATTGACGGCTTTGTTGAACACCCTGTCAAATCCATTGATTATTTCCACGCATGCCTCCGGTAAAGTCCGTGATTACCAGATTGTCGTAGGAGGTATTTCATTGCTAACATTGCCGATTGTCTATGTGGCTTTTAAATTAGGTGCAGAGCCATATTACGCCATGATAATAGCTTTTGCCATAGAATTTGTCTGCCATATAGCACGTCTTTACATGCTTGTGAGGATTATGGATTTTCCAATGGCTAAATTCCTGAAAAGTGTAACAATACGGGTTTATATTGTCACGATATTGTCGGTTGTCTTACCAGTATTGGCCTATTCGGAAATAGACTTGGTCGTTGTCAGGTTCTTTACCGTTTGCATCCTTTCAGTATTGTCAACTTTAATCCTCGGGTATTACCTCGGCTTTAACAAGCACGAACGTGAAAAGCTTCGTGAAAAAGTCGTCGGGATAATCAAGAAAAAGTTTAAGAGAAATAACAAATGAATATCTCAAACACAAAAGACTGTTTTGGCTGTGGCGTATGCGCCACTGTTTGTGCCCGTCATATTATAGACATAAGGCTTAATGCCGACGGCTTCTATGAACCGCAAATTACGGATGCTGCTAAGTGTACCGATTGCGGCCTGTGTACGGAGGTCTGCTCATATTCACATGACGGATTGGCTTTAACTGATACCTGTATAAAAAGTTATGCCGCATGGAGCAACGAAACACAAGTACGTCGTAAGTGTTCATCTGGAGGTGTGGGTTTCGAGGTCGGACGCACATTGATAGGCAAAGGCTATAAAGTCTGTGGAGTAAGATATAATCCTGACACAAACCGTGCCGAGCACTATATTGCCACAACCGTTGAAGAACTCATCCCTTCAATCGGAAGCAAATACATCCAGAGCTACACCGTCGATGGATTCAAGGCCATAAACCGCAAAGAGAAATACCTCGTAACGGGGACACCTTGCCAGATTGACTCCTTTAGACGATACATACGGAAGTTCCGCTGTGAGGATAATTTCGTATTGATGGATTTCTTCTGTCATGGCGTGCCGTCAATGTGGCTTTGGCGGAAATATGTGGCAGAAGTGGAAAAGAAAATAGGCAAAATCACATATGCATCGTGGCGGAACAAGTTCACAGGATGGCATGACTCTTGGGCGATGTCAATGGACGGAGAAAAGACCAGCGAGAAAGTTGACTGGCACGATTCTTACAATATGTTAATAAGGGAAAAAAAAGGTTTCTA
>NZ_HF986805.1:0-10436 GCF_000431195.1 Prevotella sp. CAG:255
TAACAACAAACTATGCACTTAGTTGCGGAATTAAGGAATAACATGTTCAATCTGTGTTTTAATAGCAATCACTTTATATTTTCTAAGAAAAAAAACAAAACTAAGAAGATATCTTGTTATTGTTCTGGGATTAACACTCGTCATAACATTATGTGATCAGATATCAGCTTCTGTTATAAAGCCATATGTATGCCGTTTAAGACCATCACACACCATTGGCGTATGCGAATTTTTACATTACGTATATGGTTACAAAGGAGGTCAATATGGATTTGTATCCAGCCATGCAGCCAATACATTAGGAGCCGCCGCATTTTTATCTTACATAATTAAAAACAAAAGAATTACAATTTATCTGTTTACATGGGCTTTTATCGTTTGCTATTCTAGAATATATTTAGGGGTGCATTATTTGGGCGATGTAATATGTGGTGGTATTCTAGGCGCTGCGATAGGATATACAACAGCTTTCGCTATAAACAGCATTATCATTAGATACATCACATGGAAACATCTTCGTTCATATAAAGCCCAATTAAGATAAAAACGCTGAAATAAACATTATATATTATTTTAGCACTGCCGACAAAGGTATTTTATATTGCATAGAAAAAATTAGGAATAAATATCGCTTTAAATAAGTTTTATTTTTAATTTTGCAATTCAATATTATGTTAGGGCTTGCAATTATGCTTCACACGATAATATGTGAGGCATATTTTAATGTATTGCTCATAAAATCAGAAATATGAATAAACAGGAAAAAAAATTATTATTAATTCTAATGGTGATATGCGTGATATCACTTATCTCATTCATCGGTTTATCATTATTTAATACTCGTGGCGAACCGCGTGAGGCTATAGTATCATTGTCTATGCTAAAATACGGCAACTGGATATTACCAATAAACAACGGAATAGACATTGCATATAAACCGCCATTGCTACACTGGTTTATAGCGTTATTATCATATATTTACGGAGAAGTTACTACGTTCACCGCACGTATGCCTTCAGCCCTATCATTAATAGCAATGATTGCTGCTGGATATGTATTCTTTGCCAAGCGCAAAGATGCAACAACAGCTTTCATTGCCGGCATAATTACACTCACCTGCTTTGAAGTACATAGAGCAGGAACATCATGCCGTGTTGACATGCTGCTGAGTTCGCTTATAGTTATCGCCCTATATCAGCTGCACAAATGGGGCGAAAAAGGAATGAAAGGTTTTCCGCTATGGGGTGTATTAGCAATGAGTGGTGCCTTCCTGACCAAAGGGCCTATTGGCATATTATTACCATGCCTTGTGGAGTTTGTATATCTACTTATACGTGGAACAAAGCCCGCAAAACTTATTTTTACTTTCATATTGATTGGTCTATCTGCATGTATACTTCCATCTTTATGGTACATTGCTGCATATAGGCAAGGCGGAGACAAATTTTTAGAATTAGTTTATGAAGAAAATGTCCTACGTTTTCTTGGCAAGATGTCATATTCTTCACACGAGAAACCTGCATATTATAATTTAATAACAGTAATTGCCGGATATGTCCCCTACACTCTTCTTGTAATTATATCGCTTTTTGCTATTAAATATAAGTCGTTTGATTTTGGAATAAACCAATGGTGGAAAAAACTTCGCAATCGAATTAAAACAATGGATTCAGCACATTTATTTTCACTATTGAGCATAGTTATTATTTTCGTATTCTATTGCATTCCGAAAAGCAAACGTAGCGTTTACCTTTTACCGATATATCCGTTCATTGCCTTTTTCTTAGCAGAATATATAATATACTTATCCCATAAACATAAAATTGTCTTAAAGGTTTTTGGAAATATCATGGCAGGAATATCAATTCTGCTAGTGATTTGTTTTTTTGCTGTAAGAATCAACATTATACCTGAAAGCATTTTTTCAGGCAAACATGCAGTAGAAAACATAAATATGATGAGAGACTTGGCCACTACAGAATTGAATTTTATGTCTATAATAATATTGGCAATCCCTATCATAGCTTCTATTATATTTTGGCGTATTAAGAATCAGAGCCCTTACAAATTAGTGTTATCCACATTAGGAATTGTTTGGGGAATCTTCATTTCTCTAGACGGATTCTATCAACCTGTAATACTTAGTTCTAAGTCAGACTACAATGTTGCCATGCAAATAAAAAAGATTGTACCAAGTGGCAGAATATATTCATATAGAACAGACATTGTTGTTGGAGACCGTATGCACCCGTTCACAATAAACTTTTATCTTGGCGACCGTGTTGTGCCGTTTGACTGTTTCAACCCTTCATATGGTTACCTTATTGCAGGAAATGATGACATTGAAACTTTCAAAAAAACATACCCCAATTATAGAGTAGAAGAAATTCGTGATTTTAAACATCGCAGCTGTGATGATAAAAAATGGTTGCACTTTTATAAATTCTACAACAACGAAACAAATAAACAGAATTACAAATCAATATAACAATAAAAATAAACCTGAACAATGAACCTTTTAATAGTTGTACCATGCTATAATGAAGAGGAAATGCTGCCGGAAACCACTAAACAATTAACTGCAGTAATAGATAAAATGGTGCATGACAGAAGCATCAGCACCGGCAGGATCTTGTATATTGATGATGGAAGCAAAGACAACACATGGAAACTGATAGAAAAATATGCCTCAGAAAGCAACAAAGTATGCGGCTTAAAACTATCTCGAAATTCAGGACACCAATTCGCCCTTACTGCAGGACTTGAATGGGCTTCTGAAAATGCGGATGCAGCAATATCAATTGATGCAGACCTGCAAGATGACGTCAATGCAATATATGACATGGTCAAATGTTTTAATGATGGTAAAGACATCGTTTACGGAGTAAGACGTGAACGCAAGACGGACACGTTTTTCAAACGCAATACAGCACTTTTATTTTACAAGCTCATGAATAAGTTAGGCGGTAGGATAATCTATAACCATGCAGACTTCAGACTGATGAGCCGTAGGGCCCTTAAATCATTAATGGATTATCCCGAGCGTAATCTGTTTTTACGTGGAATGGTCGCTTCATTAGGATATCCGTCAGATACAGTTTATTATGACAGAAAAGAAAGAATGGCTGGTGTATCTAAATATCCATTAAAGAAAATGATCAGCTTTGCCCTAGACGGAATAACATCCTTCTCAATAAAACCTTTACACTATATTACTTACCTTGGTGTTGTATTCATATTGATTTCTATAGCCGTAATTATATATGCACTGATATCATATTTCGACAGAGATGCAATTCAAGGTTGGACATCTCTTCTTATATCTGTATGGTTCATTGGCGGGTGTATACTTATCGCATGCGGGGTCATTGGTGAATATGTTGGAAAAATCTACATTGAGACAAAAAGAAGACCATTATATTTTATAGAAAAGACCGCAGGCATTTCGAATAAATAAAAGCATAGCTATCATATAAAGACTCCCCGGATTTAAATGTTTAAATCCGGGGAGTCTTTATATGGTAAATCTTATAGTAACAAGATTATTATTTTGTAACATGGAACCAATCAGCCTCTAACCATCCTCTATTAGCCTTACCAGCAGGTTCTGCTGCTACAAAACCAATTTTAGCTCCAATCCATTTGCCTTCACGCATCTTGAAACTTTCGCCTACTTTCTTATATTTTTTTCCGTCTAAGCTATATGCAAAATTACAGATGCCCTCATTAACCATCATACGGAGATAAATATCTTCGTGAATGGCTGGTTGATAATCAATCTTATCAACTTCAGTAGGCTTAAGCTTGGCAATGATATTAACTTTTTCCGGCTTTCCTTTATCAGCTTTTAAGCAAGTAATCTGCTGAAGTTCAAATTCATCCCCAACTCTTTTTACAACAATAGCAGAATAGTCGAGTCCCATCATAATCAGACCTCCAAACTGGTTCTGATCTTTAGCAGTTACACGTACTTTAGCTGTTGCTGTAAATTTATCAGCGGGAGTTTTCTGAAGCAGCAAATTCGGCACTTCCCATAAGTTCACGAAGTTCTCGCTTAACTTATGATTATAGACTCTAAAAGTACCAAATGAAGTAGGCATACCAAAGAACTGATTATAATTTGCATGCCACTGCCATTGTTTACCCAAGAGAGGCTGATTAAACTCATCGCTTTCAACAGGATTTTGAATAGGCCAAGCTTTAGATGTTTTTGGCTTACGGTAAGTTTTAACAGGATCACCGCAATAATCACCATCTTTATCTATTCCCATAACAGGCCAATTATCTCTCCATTCAACCGGCTGCAAATGCACTACACGTCCATAACAGCCCTTATCTTGAAAATGCAAAAACCAATCTTCACCAAATGCGGTATGAACCCACGCTCCTTGATGAGGGCCATTGACATCACTCTTTCCTTGGGCTAATACTTTTTTGCACTCATAAGGACCAAATGGATTCTTAGATCTCATAGCAAGCTGGAATCCTGTAGGTACTCCACCTGCTGGGCACATAATCCAATACCATCCATCCCTCTTATAAAACTTTGGACCTTCACAAGTTCGGTTCTCCGTTCCATTACCATCAAAAACAATAACAGGATCACCGATAGCCTTTGTTCCATCAGCAGATAATTCACGCACTACTATTACAGATGCGAAACGTGATCTACTATTTGCATAAGCACTTACAAGATAGCATCGCCCGTCCTCATCCCATAGTGGTGTACTGTCAATATTGCCAGGTCCCGGAATAACGCAAACTGGCTTCTCCCACTCTCCGGCAGGATTCTTTGTTTTTACCATGAACACGCCATAATCAGGATCACCCCAGTAAATATAAAATTCTCCATTATGATACCTGATACTAGGAGCCCATACGCCATTACCGTGAGAAGGCATATTGTAAACGCTTGCCGGCTCAATATCCTTCAAAGCATGTCCTATTATTTCCCAATTAACCAAATCCTTTGAGTGAAGTATTGGCAAACCTGGAGTACAGTTGAAAGAACTTGCAGTAAGATAATAATCTTCACCTACGACGCATACATCAGGATCGCTATAATCCGCATTGATAACAGGGTTTGTATAAGTGCCGTCGCCATTATCAGGACACCAAACCTCAGAACGGTATTGTCCATATGAAGCTAATGGAACAAAAAGCAATGACAAAAAGAATGTTTTTTTCATGTGTTCAAGTAAATTAATTTTATATTAATAATTAAACGATATCCTATATGACTTTCACAAAACTTTTTCCTATTGAATCAAAACGCAATAAATAATTTACATCGTGCACAATATGCATAAATTCTACAGATGTGTCATTAGTTTTTCTTACTGAATTTGCCACATGCCCCATTGTACGACGCAAATTAATCTCAATACAAGGATTCAACAAAAAGCCGTTGGCACCACCAGAAACAATCATCATGTCAACACCAAACGGACCTTGATATGAACCTGAAAGATATGATGAAAAAACTTTTATAATATTTTCTCTGATACGTGTCAGCATTTCCTCCGACACATATTTTGAGAGTAATTCCATTTTATATGATTCCGATGCTATGACATTACCCGTATATGACACACCATCTGTATTAAACAAAGATAAGCCACAATAACTAATATGCCCATCACCATGAGAATAAAACTCCATGGCAAAATCTTTCACCTTATTATAATACGGCTCAACACAAAGTCCTCCTTGACGATTTATAATGTTTTTAATCCATCCTAATTTAGAAGGGCAGACTTCCTTTTCCGAAAGATATTTAACGCCACGTCCACTACTACTCCACGGCGCTTTAACAACGACTTGTCCATATTTTTCAACCAAGTTAAAAATATCTTCAAGATGAGTAACATAAAAACTTTCACCACACGTCATATCCTCTATACCAGCTCTAATCAATTTCAATAAAGCGGATGTATGACTGCGATTTGAAAAATGTTTTACATCAGTCAGAATGCGATCATCAACGACATCACACAAATCTTTTCCGTTAATTATTATCCCTGACTTAGAAAGCATTGAACGTAGGCTTAAGTCCCATCCCCATGGGTCTATAGATGAAAAATCCGCGGCTTTCAAATCATCAATAGTAACAAAAACGACATCTGCATGACACCTGTGGGTCTTTGCTAAAGCTTTAAGTGCATAAGGAACATCATCAACAAGAACGCAATCACCATCATTTGCCCATAGTGCAGGAATATATCCCAAGTTCATTTTGAACTCCTGAATTGCGTGCGGCAGGGTTATGCTTTCTGTCCCATATGCTAAAGCAATGTCATGCTCTGGATTAAAAATATGTAACTTCACAAAAAACAATTATTGATTTTGGTGCAAAAATAATAAAAAAAAATGAGTTTTTGCAATGTATGGTTTGCAATTATAGAATAAAATATTATCTTTGCAAAAGAAAACAAATTAAAAAAGAATGGAAGCTTTCTTTCGTACCCATACTTATTTGGTAGAACACACAAACGCCCCCGTTCGCCGCATGCTGATGGACGAGATAAACTGGGACGAGAGGATGATTGGCATAAAAGGTACAAGAGGTGTTGGCAAAACTACTTTTCTTTTACAATATGCAAAAGAAAACTTCGCACCTAATGACCGTAAATGTCTTTATGTCAACATGAATAACTTCTATTTTCAGGGAAGAGGCATTGCAGACTTTGCCGGTGAGTTTTACAAAAATGGTGGAAACGTACTGCTAATTGACCAAATCTTCAAAGAACCAAATTGGAGTAAAGAGCTACGTCTCTGCTACGAAAAGTATCCACAACTAAAAATTATATTTACAGGTAGCAGCGTTATGCACCTAAAAGAAGAAAATCCAGAACTTAATGGTATTGTAAAAAGCTACAACCTTAGGGGCTTTTCTTTAAGAGAATATATAAATCTTGTTGCAGGAACAAACTTTAGGCCGTATACCTTAGATGAAGTATTACGCGACCATGAACATATAACTCGCCACATCTTACCTGAAGTTTCACCTGGAAAATATTTAAAGGAGTATCTTCACCATGGATTCTATCCATTTTTTCTTGAGCACAGAAATTTCTCCGAGAATTTGCTCAAGACAATGAATATGATGACAGAAGTTGATATACTACTGATTAAGCAGATTGAGCTCAAATATCTCACAAAGATAAAAAAACTATTTTATCAGCTTGCAGTTGACGGTCCCAAGGCACCAAACATAAGTCAACTGGCAATTGATATAGAGACAAGCAGAGCCACGGTTATGAACTACATAAAGTACCTTGCGGAAGCACGGCTGATTAACATAATATATCCTGTCGGTCAGGAATTTCCCAAAAAGCCAGGAAAGATAATGATGCATAACCCGAACCTTATTTACGCAATATATCCTATTAGAGTAGAGGAACAAGATGTTATGGAAACATTCTTTGTTAACTCTATGTGGAAAGATCACAAGATAAATCAGAGCAATAAAGATAACTGTTACACAGTAGACGAAAATAAGGAGTTCAGAATCTGTGACGCTACAGGAAATGCAAAAATCAGAATGAATCCAGACACTATTTATGCCCGCTACAACACAGAAATCGGCAAAGGAAATCAGATACCATTATGGCTATTGGGATTTCTATATTAAAAGAAGAAATATTTTATTATATAATTAAGAAGGTATATAGATACACTAACATTTAATATTTTATTAAAAATGGCTAAAGAAAAAAAGTTTATCACTTGTGATGGTAACGAAGCTGCTGCTCACATAAGCTATATGTTTAGCGAAGTTGCAGCAATTTATCCTATCACACCATCTTCACCGATGGCAGAACACGTTGACGAATGGGCTGCAAAAGGCCGTAAAAACCTTTTCGGACAGACTGTTTCTGTACAGGAAATGCAGTCTGAAGGTGGAGCTGCCGGAGCCGTTCATGGTTCACTTCAGGCAGGCGCCCTCACTACAACATTCACAGCGTCTCAGGGCTTGCTGCTCATGATTCCTAACATGTACAAAATTGCCGGAGAACTTCTGCCATGCGTTTTTGACGTATCTGCACGTTCATTGGCATCAAATTCATTGTGTATCTTTGGTGATCATCAAGACGTTATGGCTTGTCGCCAGACAGGTTTCGCAATGTTCTGCGAGGGATCTGTACAGGAAGTTATGGACCTTACAGCCGTAGCTCACCTGGCATCACTTAAAACATGCGTACCATTCCTTAACTTCTTCGATGGTTTCCGCACATCTCACGAGTATCACAAGATAGAACTTCTTGAGCAGGAAGATATCGCTCCGCTGCTTGACATGGAAGACGTTAAACGTTTCCGCGACCGTGCGCTTACACCTGAGCGTCCTGTAACACGTGGTACAGCAGAGAATCCTGAAACATTCTTCACACACCGTGAATCTTGCAACAGCTATTATGACAAAGTACCTGAAGTTGTTGAGCATTACCTCGGTGAAATCAGCAAGATTACAGGTCGTGAATACCACCTCTTCTCATATTATGGTGCAGACGATGCTGACAGAATCATAATCCTTATGGGTTCTGCAACAGAGGCAGCACGCGAAGCAATCGACCACCTCAATGCAAATGGCGAGAAAGTTGGTATGATTTCTGTTCATCTCTATCGTCCATTCTCTGTTAAACACCTGCTCGCTTCTGTACCTAAGACAGTTAAACGTATTGCAGTTCTTGACAGAACAAAAGAACCAGGAGCTGAAGGCGAACCTCTGTATCTTGATGTTAAGAGCGCTTACTATGATGTTGAAGACAGACCTCTCATCGTTGGCGGACGTTATGGACTAGGTTCTAACGATACAACTCCTGCTACAATCATATCAGTATTCAACAATCTGAAACTTAACGAACCTAAGAATCATTTTACAGTAGGTATTGTTGATGATGTTACATTCACATCACTTCCTCAGGTTGAAGAAATGGCTCTTGGCGGCGAAGGAATGTTCGAGGCTAAATTCTTTGGTTTAGGTGCAGACGGTACTGTTGGTGCAAACAAGAACTCAGTTAAGATTATTGGTGATAATACCAACAAACACTGTCAGGCATACTTCTCTTATGACTCAAAGAAATCAGGAGGTTTCACATGTTCACACCTGCGTTTCGGTGATTCACCAATCCGTAGCACATATCTCGTAAATACACCTAACTTCGTAGCATGCCACGTTCAGGCTTACTTACATATGTACGATGTTACACGTGGTTTGCAGAAGAACGGTACATTCTTGCTGAACACAATATTCGATGGCGAAGAGCTTGTAAACTTCATACCTAATAAGGTTAAACGCTATTTCGCTCAGAACAATATTACAGTTTACTATATTAATGCAACTAAGATTGCACAAGAAATTGGCTTGGGCAACCGTACAAACACTATTCTTCAGAGTGCATTCTTCCGTATAACAGGTGTTATTCCTGTTGACTTGGCCGTTGAGCAGATGAAGAAATTCATCGTTAAGTCTTACGGAAAGAAGGGACAGGATGTTGTTGACAAGAACTATGCTGCAGTTGATCGCGGTGGCGAATACAAACAGCTTATAGTTGATGCAGCATGGGCAAATCTTGAAGACGATGCTATAGTAGAAGACAACGCTCCTGCATTCGTAAAAGAACTTGTTCGTCCTATCAACGCTCAGGCTGGAGACTTGCTGAAAGTTTCAGACTTCATCAACCATGACACTGTTGACGGTACATGGCAGAATGGCACATCAGCTTATGAAAAGCGCGGTGTTGAAGCCTTTGTTCCTGTATGGAATTCTGAAAACTGTATCCAGTGTAACAAGTGTGCATATGTTTGTCCTCACGCTGCAATCCGTCCGTTTGTTCTGACAGACGAAGAGCTTAAGGGCTTTGACGACACAACTCTCGAGATGAAGGCTCCTGCAGCAATGAAGGGTATGCACTTCGTTATAAAGGCAAGTGTTATGGATTGTCTTGGATGTGGTAACTGTGCAGATGTTTGTCCTGGAAATCCGAAGAAGGGTAAGGCTCTTACAATGGTTCCATTCGCAGGAAATGATGTTGAGGCTGCTCGTTGGGATTATCTGGTTAACAAAGTTTCAAGCAAACAGGATCTTGTAGACATCAAGTCAAACGTTAAGAACTCTCAGTTTGCTAAACCTCTGTTTGAGTTCTCTGGAGCTTGCTCTGGTTGCGGTGAGACACCTTACGTTAAACTGATTTCTCAGCTCTTCGGTGACCGTGAAATGATTGCTAACGCAACAGGTTGTTCTTCTATCTACTCTGCATCTATACCTTCTACTCCTTATTGCAAGAATGAAAAGGGACAGGGTCCTGCATTCGACAACTCGCTGTTCGAGGACTTCTGCGAGTTCGGTATGGGTATGGTACTTGGTAACAAGAAGATGAAAGAACGTGTAACAGTTCTTCTGAACGAAGCTATTTCCAAAGAGGATACTCCTGCTG
>NZ_HF986805.1:10453-30972 GCF_000431195.1 Prevotella sp. CAG:255
AAGAGTATACTCCTGCTGAATTCAAGGCAGCAGCTCAGGAGTGGATTGGTGCTCAGGATGATGCTGAAGCTTCTAAAGCTGCAGCTGCTAAGCTGAAACCAATGATTGCAGCTGGCGCAGAATCTGGATGTGAAATCTGCAAGGAACTTAAGACTCTTGATCACTATCTCGTTAAGCGCAGCCAGTGGATTATCGGTGGTGATGGTGCATCTTACGATATTGGCTACGGCGGTCTTGATCATGTTATCGCAAGTGGTGAAGATGTCAACATCCTCGTCCTTGACACAGAGGTTTACTCTAACACTGGTGGTCAGTCTTCTAAGTCAACTCCTCTTGGTGCTATCGCCCAGTTTGCTGCCCAGGGTAAGAGAATCCGCAAGAAGGATCTCGGTCTTATGGCAACAACATATGGCTATGTTTACGTCGCACAGATTGCAATGGGCGCAGATCAGGCTCAGTGCTTGAAGGCAATCCGTGAGGCAGAAGCTTATCCTGGTCCGTCACTCATCATTGCTTACGCTCCTTGTATCAATCATGGTCTTAAGGCTAAAGGTGGTATGGGCAAGAGCCAGGCAGAAGAGGCTAAAGCTGTTGAATGTGGCTACTGGCACTTGTGGAGATACAATCCTGAACTTGCAGAAGAAGGTAAGAATCCGTTCTCACTCGACTCTAAAGAACCCGATTGGAGCAAATTCCACGACTTCCTGCTCGGTGAGGTTCGTTACCTCTCTGTAAAGAAGGCATATCCAAATGAGGCTGAAGAACTCTTCGCTGAAGCAGAGCGTATGGCTAAACTCCGTTATAACAGCTACATCCGTAAATCTAAGGAAGACTGGAGTAATGGTGAAGAGGCTTAATAAGCTAAATAATAATATTTAGGTGATTTTAAACGTTTGTAAATCACCTGAATATCAAATCATAAGGCTGTCCCGATTTAAAGGGACAGCCTTTTTATATTAAGAAATCTAGGATTATATATAATTATTATAGAGCCTCCCCTATATTAACAAGCCATACTTAATCACACCCACAAATTATTTTCCTGCAACGATAAAATCTTAATTAATTATCAATTAATAAAAAGTCTGATGAGAACTTTATTGTATAATGGATAAAAGTCTATGATTTTTGAATAAAAAACAAGTCATTTATATCGTAAAAACAACAGAGTTTTTACCAAGAAACCAATTACTTATAATATAAAACCTAATTGGCAAGTTTTATAAAAACAAGCTATAATACGAAGCAAAAGCAGATATATATATAACATTTAGCCTCTAAAATATTACAATTTTAAAGGTATCATTAAAAAATTAAATGAATAAAAATTTCTAGATAACATCTATAATTTCTTTTTTCAAATAAATTTCATCATTGAATGAAAATCGGGCAACATTTTTCTAAACTATAAATAGAGTTATCATTATAAAAAAATCAGCAGGATTATTTTTAATTCTCCATGCTGATTTCTAAGTTAGAGTCAAATCTATAGGTTGAATGAAATCCTTCTTTTAAAATATTTTATCCTATCAGATAACTTTATTCTTCAACAATACCTGCCTTCATCCATTCTGACATTATCTTTTTTGAATCAGCAAATGCTATTTCAGTTGTCACTTGATATCTTTCTGTCAAAAGATCTGTCAACGTATTCTCGTCGAAAAAATTCAATGAGGATATCTCATTCCACAAATATGCAGAAGATTCATTCATACTTATTATATTTGTGAAATCCACATTATCAATTCCTTCAGCAACAATCACATGTTCACCACATACATTGCGTAGTTTAAAACCCTTTTTTGCTTTCATATTAAACTATAATTTTACCGGAAAAATTCTTAACCATAATTTTCTATAACCATATAGCAAGTATCTTCTAATTGGAAATAATTTATTCCAAATAAATGAATACAATTGCCATTTTATACCATCTGTCCGCTCCAGAGCGCTACGTCCTTTTCTGTAAAAGCCTACAGCACAGCCTTTAATATCATTAATTCGACATAATTCGGTCTGTATGTTTCCATCACCTCTCAATAGGATAAAATTTTCATCCATTTTAATTACCCGATGCAATACATATTGTCCTTTATTAATTTCTGCCAACACAACATCATCTATTTTAATGCTATCAGACTTTTTTAATAACGCTTTATCTCTTTTATCCTCTAAAAAAGGCCTCATACTGAAACCTTTTAATCTTATTGTAACAGTACGTCCCTCATCCAACAGCCTTATAATTTCTGGGATGAGATATTTATTCTGGATTTCTATATCTTTTTGTTCAAGATCTTTTCGTGACATAAAAGTGCTGCATTTCTATCAGGAAGACAATATAACGTATAAATATCTATTTTACTTATAATTTGTATTATATTACTACAAATTGAATCATATACCAATGTATCCCATTTCATTGTGGAACAGCAAGGCAATATCGACGCAAAAGCCTCTGTTGGTCTTAATTTCTTAATATGGTTGCAGTCCCCTCGCTCAATCCGAACTAAAGCTCTTAGCTTTGTTTTAACATTTCGATAACATGGTGTCTTTCCACTCCAAGGGCTACCATACAAATATGGCACATCATTAATTATACGGATAATCGGATTATCATCATTTAATAATTCAGAATTAAATATGTGTTTAATCCACAAACCGGTATGCGTACTTTTACCTGTTCCACTCTTTGCTATAAAAGCAATTCCGTCATCACCATATTTTATTGCAGATGCATGTATAAGCAACGCTCCTTTTGAACTGCCGGCAAATGCATAAATCATCATTAAAGCATTATTAAGGCCAAAACGCCGCATACTTGCATCTCCATTTAAGACGCAATGACATTCAGTAAAAGTTTTATCTGTAAGCAATTCACAGCATACATTATTACATATATCATTAACAGAAAACAGATATTCTCCATTTTCTAATTGATCTACTATGACACAACCATTTCCTGTGTCAAATGAGCCTATATGGTTCTTGCATATACCGATTTCAGGTAATACAGAAACGACATACAGACAGAACAAAAAATTACCATCTGAATTATTCGATATGCTGAAATCATTCAAAGATGGTAACAAATCAATATTATTCTTACTGATATCCTCAAAAAGGATTTTTACAATAAAATCTGCGATATTAAAATAATATGCATGTGATGCAACATTTAAGTCTATATTTTCAGTTCTTACATTGTCCATCAACAATACGATATTATATGTTTTTATTTATTCAGGTTTTACATTAGTAAAATGAAAATCATCACTAGAAATATACTTTATATTAATATTTCCATTCTTTACATATTTATTCTTTATTTTCTGATACTTCTTATCAATATCTTTACGCTTCAATGCATAGCTGACAATACATGTACGATGAGGTATATTTTTCTGTTCAAAATAATTCTTCAACTGATAAGAGTAATCGCTTCTATTTAACAAAAAATCACTTTTATCATCTATCCATGCACTATCCAGTTCCTGAATATCGGTGAAATATACTATTGAATCATTAAAAGATGCTGCAACTCCAAAAACATATGCCTTGGGCACACATTTGTTTTTTGCAGAAACCGTTATACTTAAAGCTATAATAGAAAAAATAATACAAATAAAATATTTCAAACTTCTCATTGTCCTAAATATGATTTTAGTAATTTATTTTTAGTATTGTGACGCAATCGTCTTATTGCTTTTTCTTTAATCTGCCTAACTCGCTCACGCGTCAGACCATACTTGTCTCCTATCTCCTCTAATGTCATCTCTGGCTGATTTATGCCAAAAAAGGCCTCTATAATATTGCGTTCACGCTCATTAAGAGTCTGCAATGCACGATTTATTTCCTCACGTAACGACTCCAACACAAGAGTCTTATCTGCCATTGGTGAATCATTATTCGGCAAAACATCCAACAAACTATTATCTTCACCTTCAGCGAATGGAGCATCAACAGACACATGCCTGCTGTTAACCTTCATTGCTTCTTCAATTTTATCATGTGGAATGTCTACCTTGTCTGCAATTTCATCAATACTGGGCCTACGTTCATTCTCTTGTTCAAACTTATTTAATGCCCGATTAATTTTATTTACAGACCCCACCTGATTTAGTGGAAGCCGCACAATTCTGCTTTGCTCCGCTATCGCCTGAAGAATACTTTGGCGTATCCACCATACAGCATATGAAATAAACTTAAAGCCTCTCGTTTCATCAAATTTCTCAGCAGCCTTAATCAATCCGACATTTCCTTCATTAATCAGATCCGGCAAACTCAATCCTTGATTCTGATATTGCTTCGCTACCGAAACGACAAAACGCAAATTTGCTTTTGTCAATTTTTCCAAAGCCTTTCGGTCACCTTTTTTTATACGCTGAGCCAACTCTACTTCTTCTTCTACACTTATTAATTCTTCGTGTCCTATCTCCTGAAGATATTTGTCCAGAGAGTCACTCTCTCTATTGGTTATCGATTTTGTGATTTTTAGTTGTCTCATGTAGCATATAAATTTAAGTATTTGCAAATTTAATAACTTTCTTATTAAATGCAAAGAAAATATTGTGAAATATACAAAATATTTTCACATAAAAATAAGTAGAAGTTATAATTGGTAATTTTATCAACAATAAAATTGTCCCAAAATAACTTCTACTTAATTTAATCTACATCAACTATTTTGATATCGGAACAGCAAAATATGACTTCTTTCCAGTAGGATAAACACCCTGGATATAAAGAACTGGATCCTTACTTACAGATGCTTCTTTTACAGCCTTCTGAAGATCGTCGATTGTCTTCATTGTAACATCATTCACCTTTTGAATTATAAAGCCTTTATTGATGCCTGCTTCTTTAAATGCGCCATCGTTCACCTTCATAACCATCAAACCATAGCTAATATTGAGCTGTTTCTTTTCTGACTCATTTATTTCACGGAAGTTACCGCCAAGAACATCAAGATCTGCATTCTTGATAACCTTAGTGTTTCCTTGCTCATTCTTAAGTGTCACTGCTGCAGTCTTTTGACGCTTATTGTGCAGGAAAGTAATTGTCACCTTTTCACCCGGACGTTTATTTGCAAGATACTCCTGCAGCTCAGCCATCTTCTTAATCTTTTTACCGTCAACAGCAGTAATAACATCGCCCTCTTCTATTCCAGCCTCAAATCCTGCACCATCTTCAGAAACTTTAGATACATAGATACCTTCCATTGTACCTAAGTCTATTTCTTTACCATTTTCTTTCTGCTGATCAACATACTTGTTGACATCAGCACCTTCTATTCCCAGAACGGCACGTTGCACGGTTCCATAAGTCTTTAAGTCTGCAACAATTTTATTCATTATAGTTGTCGGTATTGCAAATCCATATCCACTATAACTTCCTGTTTGCGAATAAAGCATGGCGTTTATACCTATAAGTTCACCCTTTACATTAACCAATGCACCGCCTGAATTTCCGGCATTAATTGCAGCGTCTGTCTGTATAAACGACTCTATGTCGTTTGCTCCTAAAGACCTGGCTTTAGCACTTATAATACCAGCTGTTACAGTAGAACTTAAATTAAAAGGATTACCGACAGCCAGCACCCATTCACCTACTTTCAACTTATCACTATCTCCAATAGGCAAAGTAGGAAGATTTTTTCCGTCAATCTTTATTAAGGCCAAGTCGGTCTTTTTATCCGTACCGATAATTCGTGCCGAAAACTCTCTATTATCATCTAACGTAACAGTTAATTCGTCGGCTCCATCTACAACATGATTGTTTGTTACGATATATCCATCTGAAGAAATTATAACACCCGAACCCGCACCTTCACGCTTTGGTGTCTGAATTTTTCTTTTCTGAGAGCCCCTGTTTCCCGGATTACCAAAAAAGCCAAAAGGATCAAAGAAATCTCCGAAAGGATCGTCCTGCACATCAACAGTCTGAATTTTGCTGTTTTGTAGATATTTAATATGAACGACAGCAGGTAGAGCTTTTTCTGCTGCATATGTCAGGTCTACAGGTTGACCGGGCAAATTATTTGCATAAGCATTTGTAAAAGCTCCTGTTGAGAATGACATTGCTATTAAGCAAATAGCATAAGCGAAATAATTTGATAATTTTTTCATCTCATTTATTTTTTATTTAAACTTAAAATATCAATTTCTTTTCATGCAAATTTAGACGCAAAATTTGTTAATACCACGTTTTCTCTTATATATTTGTCCTCTTTTAACACTAAAAATAATACTATTAACGGCTCTTAGTGAGAAGTGCACATAATTTTACATTCGTTTAAATGTGCAATTGGCTTATAATTCATGACAATACATTACAATAAAATGTAAAATTATGATTTTATATTTCAAATTATATGATTTTTATGTATCTTTGCAGTCGAATACAGTGTTCCGGCTCTGTCGCTTGTAAGTTCAATCTTATAAGAGGAAAGTCCGGGCAGCATAGGATGCTCCACTTCTGAAAATAGGAGCTGTTGGCGACAGCAGGAGATGCAGAAGAAAACAACCGCCGTAAAGGCAAGGGTGAGAAGGTGGTGTAAGAGACCACCAGCTGGCAAGTGATTGACAGGCTGTGCTATCTGGAGGCTGCAAGTTCATGTAAACCATCGTCTGAGGGTTATCCGTCCGAAATATCACGATGGAGGGTAGAATGCTCGAATTATGGGGTAACTCATAATCTAGATAAATGACAGGCACTTTAATATGCTATACGCATTTTAAAGGACAAAACCCGGCTTATAGGGACACTGTTTTCTTTTTATCTAACCACAAAATAATATTATGAAAAAATTGATAAATAACATTTTATCTTTTTTTACTGTTACTATTTGGCGTGTAAAACGTCAAGACGTCTCACCTCTAAAATACTTCTGCTACGAAATAATTAAAAAATTATTCCTGGCAATAGAAAGTGCAACAACTAAACGAATGACAGATTCGGCTTCTGCACTTACATATTCAACATTGCTGGCAATAGTACCCATATTGGCAGTTGTTTTTGCAATCGCCAGAGGCTTTGGTTATAATAAATATATTGAGTCTTGGTTTAGAGACGTTTTATCAAGCCAGCCACAAGCAGCAGAAGTTATTATCGGATTTGTAAATTCATATCTTGTTCATACAAAAAGCGGTATATTTCTCGGAATTGGACTTCTTTTTATGTTATGGACCGTTATAATGCTTATCTATAATATAGAACAGAATTTCAATAGAATTTGGCAAGTTAAAAAGCCAAGAAGCTTATTCCGTACAATAACGGACTATATGGCAATGTTTCTTCTTGTACCAATAATAATAGTTGTCACATCAGGTATTTCCATATTCGTGGCAACAATTGCAGACCAGATGGAAAATTATGCGTTGCTGGCGCCAATGATTCGCCTTATCATCGATGTGATGCCATACATTCTCATGATTGCCGTATTCATTGCACTTTATGTATTTATGCCAAATACTAAAGTAAAATTAAAATGTGCGATTATGCCAGGAATATTAGCGGGGTCAGCAATGCAAGGCCTTCAACTATTTTACATACACTCTCAGATATGGGTAAGCAGCTATAATGCAATTTACGGTTCATTTGCAGCATTACCTCTTTTTATGCTGTGGGTTCAGATATCATGGATAATATGTTTATTTGGAGCCGAACTATGCTATACTAATCAAAACTTAGAAGAATTTGCCTTTAAGGCACAAACTGAAGATATAAGCCATCGTTACAAACTGATGATGTGTGTAATCCTTGCCAGCTGTATATGTAAAAGATTCGAAGAAGGCAGAAAACCATATACAGCATTAGATCTTAAATTAATTACAGGTATACCCATTCGAATTACAAATGATTTATTATATGAACTTGTCAAAATAAATATCCTGACAGAAATATCAACAAACGATAAAGGTGATTACAACTTCTATCAACCAGCGGAATCTACGTCACGACTGAGCGTAGGTCTATTAATAGACCGTTTGGAATCATACGGCAAATGGAAACTTGAATTAGATTTTCACAAATTTAAATCAGAAAGATGGAAAAAGATTCTAATGGCACGTTCCACATATCTTGAGAATCAGCGTAATATACTTTTAAAGGATTTATAAGCGTTGGGATGTCAACAAGAAAATACAACAAGACATTTTCATTAGAACCTTATACATAAAAGCCATACATCCAATAATACCTGTATCAACCTTATCACATGTTTTCAAAATACGAATTGTATCTTTAAACCTCAAATTCATTTGTGTTATTTTATGTTATTTTAGGATGTCAATAATATTATTCATTCCCAAATATATTGGATAAAATAAAAATTATTACTAATTTTGTCGTGGTATATTTTATTATAAATTAAAATCAAATAGAAATGAATTTACCTGATTTCATGTCATATTCCAATAAATTCACGAATGGTGACTTTATTGAAAAAATCTCGAGAATAGCAAAACGTGCGGGAGCAAAATTGGTTTACGCTTCTTTAATATTGTATTACACTTTGCAAAGCGATAAGGTTTCCGTTAAGGATAAAGCTATTATTATCGGTGCTTTAGGATATCTTATAAGCCCACTCGACGTGATACCTGATGCAATACCAATTGCCGGATTAGGTGACGACTTGGCCGTTTTAATTTACGTACTTAACAAGGTATGGGGAGACGTGTCAGAAGATGTTAAGGAAAAAGCAAAAAGCAAACTAAGTAAATGGTTTGATGAAGACGAAATAAAAGAAATTGACAACCTTTTTGATGAAACAAAATAAGACAAAATTGAGGGCGATTTGTTAATCGCCCTCAATTTTGTCTCACTCATATCATTATTTTCAATAATGTCAGCACTATTTAAATCTCCCCCCGATGTACTAAATATTAAACAAATTATTGTGCAACTGACATACTTATTTTACCCTTATACGTAATAGCCAGCTTAACAATAAAACAACTAGGACTATCAGGAATTGCCAACTGCGTCTGATAATGAAAACCTGATTTATCCAGATAATCCAATTTTATATCGCTCAAAACACATTGGCTAAGCATATTCTTTGGGACGCAAGATGCAAAATCATCTTTTCTGAAATCTTTAGAAAATAATTTCGAACTACCTGAGAATATACTAATATGAATAATATTATCATAATAAATGTTCTCAATTTCAAGTCCTTCATCATTATAAAATGTGCGATAAACTTTATATGTAGTAGGATTTATCTGAACATAACAATGATAATTATTATCAGAAAAACTAACCACGGAATCTCGTTTAATGACTTTATTTTGGTTTAAGACGATTGGAGAATGCTGCACAAATTGCATAGCATCATTAGGATCGTCACTTTTAACCAACTTAACTATATCACCATTTTGATTCTTAAACTCAAATATATTTGGGCTTTGTTTTACTATAGGATACTTTGAAATATTATTACCATAAAAAATCATCGTATCAGCAATAATCTTAAACATTACCGGCTGACTCATTGAATCAGGATAGTACACAGTATCACCTTTTATACGAAATGTAACATTTTCCCCATCTGCATCCAACCAAATTCCTTCCAACATAGATTTTGCCTTCAGGTTTTCAGCTACAGGCTTTTCACGTTTATCCAAGTTATTACAACTTCCAATAAACAATAGAGCTATTGCCGATACGAATATGTATATAATATTTCTAATCATTTTCCTATACAATGATATTCAAAACCATGCTCCGCCAAATCATCATTATCAAATATGTTCCTTCCGTCCAAGATTAATTTTCTATGCATTTTATTGGCGACAACATTCCAATCCGGTAATCTAAACTCTTTCCATTCTGTCAGCAAAATCAATGCATCAGCATTTTGCAAAGCATCGTATTTATTTTCATAATACTCTATTTTATCGCCAATTATGCGTCTACATTCATTCATTGCTTCAGGGTCATAGGCCTGCACTTTACATCCAGCATCCAACAACTTCTTTATAACAACCAATGCTGTTGATTCACGCATGTCATCGGTTTCTGGTTTAAAGGCCAATCCCCACAATGCAACAGACTTACCATTCAAATCCCCGTCAAAGGCTTTAACCAACTTCTTGAACAATACTTCTTTTTGTCTTTCGTTAACCTTCTCAACAGCCTTCAATACTTCCAACGAATATCCATTATCATCGGCCGTTTTTATTAAAGCCTTAACATCCTTAGGGAAACAAGATCCTCCATATCCACATCCTGCATATAAAAATTTACGGCCTATACGTGTGTCAGATCCTATGCCTGCTCTAACCTTATTAACATCAGCACCAACAAGCTCACAAAGGTTGGCAATATCATTCATAAAACTGATACGGGTGGCCAACATTGAGTTTGCAGCATATTTTGTCATCTCCGCACTAGGAATATCCATGAAAATCACACGGAAATTATTCAGAAGAAACGGCTTGTATAATTTTGTCAAAATATTCTTTGCTCTTTCACTATCTACCCCAATAACAACCCGATCCGGACTCATAAAATCTTTAATGGCATTACCTTCCTTAAGAAATTCCGGATTGCTTGCTACGTCAAATGCGACATCCACACCACGTTTTTTCAGTTCTGCCTTTATTGTATCAGCAATTTTGTGAGAAGTTCCAACAGGAACGGTGCTTTTTGTCACAACTACCAAATACCGGTTTAAGTTCTCCCCTATTGTTTTAGCAACCTGAAGAACATATTTCAAATCAGCACTTCCATCTTCATCCGGAGGTGTGCCTACTGCAGTAAATACAATCTGCTGATCATTTAAGACTTCTGCCAATGAGGTAGAAAACTTTAATCTGCCGGCATTAATATTTTTTACAACAAGTTCATCTAACCCTGGTTCGTAAATAGGTATAATACCTTTCCTCAATGCTGCAATTTTCGCGCAATCAACATCCACACATGTTACAGTTGCCCCAGTCTCAGCAAAGCAAGCACCAGAAACCAATCCGACATAACCTGTTCCAACAATTGCTATATTCATTCGGCTATAAATTATATATTACACCTATACATTAAAATATTCTGCATCTTTAAAAGCCACTCCATTCAGATCTTTCTGACTTGTCTGAATATCATTCGAGTCTATCGGCCAATTTATATTCAAATCAGGATCATCAAATCTTATTGACGCCTCGCTCTCCGGAGAGTAGACATTGTCCACCTTATACGTAAATATTGCCTCGTCACTTAAGACCAAAAATCCATGAGCAAATCCCCTAGGAATAAAGAATTGTTTCTTATTTTCATCGCTCAATTCTACCATTACATGCTTACCGAAAGTTGAAGAATCCTTCCGGAGATCTACTGCAACATCAAGTACACGTCCCTTAATGACACGTACTAATTTAGCCTGTGAGAAATCCCCCTTCTGATAATGCAAGCCACGCAAGACGCCATAAGACGATTTTGATTCATTATCTTGAATAAATGAAACCTGCCCTACGTGCTCTTTAAAGTCAGAATATTTAAAAGCCTCAAAAAAATATCCTCTGGAATCATTAAAAACCTTTGGCTCTATAATAAAAACTCCATCTATTTCTGTTTTTATGTAATTCATAATTTGAATATAATTTCTTAATAATTTATCTGCAAAATTAAAAATATTATCCGAATTATTGCAGCATGATTAAAAAAATCTTCATAATAAGCTACATTATTTTGTTTTTTAATCAAAAACGAGTAATTTTGCATCCGTGATAGAATTAGAAAGACATATTGAAATATTATTATTAAGGAATGACTGTGTCATCGTACCCGGACTTGGCGGTTTTATCGCCAGCCACATCCCGGCTACTTACGATGAAAGGGATTGTCTATTCCTGCCCCCTCAAAGGACATTAGGTTTCAACCCCAAATTAAACATCAATGATTCCTTACTTGTACAATCGTATACAGAAGCTTATGACATAAGCTATCCTGATGCACAGAACCGTATCTCAGGAGAGGTAAATGAATTAAAACAAATTATATATAACGAAGGGTCTTACGAACTCTGCGATATCGGTACATTATATTTAAACAACGACGGTAACCTTGAGTTCAAACCTTGCGAAGCAGGAATCCTGACACCAGATCTGTACAGCCTCAGTTCTTTTGAAATGAAAAGAGAAGAGGATGACAGCAACATATCTAAAGAAAATGACGTATGTCATGAAAACAGAGCGAACTCGGATAGGACGACTGCCACTGTAACATTTTCAACATCTCCATTAAACTATAGGATAAAAGAGAACGACGTATTAGAAGAAAAATTCAATGAATCAAGCAACAATACGCCATCAACAAAAATAAAGCTATTTAAAAGCGTATTGGCGGTATTTATTGCAATAATAACATTCTTCGCCTGGTCTTCCCCAATAAACAACAATAACAAAATTATACAAATGGGGAATATGGACAATGGTATTATTCATAACTTAATCAAAAACAGTTACAATAATATCACGAAAGAAAATATACAATTAAAGAAGGAAAGTAAAGCTGATATCAATTCAAAAAATATTAGCAACAAGTCGGTACAGGCTCCAGAGGAATTAAAGCCAGTCAAGCAAGACAAATATTTTTGTATTGTATTGGCAAGTAGAGTAACAAAAAAGAATGCAGACGCTTTTGTTACGAAGCTTACTACAAAAGGATATGAAGCAAGCACTTTAATTGAAGGCAATAAATCCATCAAAGTTGTATACGGAAAATACAAGACCAGAAATGATGCATATAACGCCCTCAATGACCTGAGAGGCAATGAGTTTTTTTATGATGCTTGGGTATACCAGATAAAATAATATAATGAAAAGAGTTAGATGTCCAAAATGTGATGGATTTATCACATTTGATGAAACAAAATACAAAGAGGGGCAGTCACTTATATTTGAGTGTCCACAATGCGGCAAACAATTTGGTATTAGAATTGGAGCAACAAAACTTAGAAATCCGCAAAAGGATGAGATATTAAACGAAAATGAATATAATGACGAATTCGGAGCATTAATTGTCATCGAAAATGTCTTTCATTATAAGCAGGTCATACCGCTAAAATTCGGAGACAACATAATTGGCCGATATATGAAAGGAAGCAAGACAAACACTCCTATTGAGACAAATGACCCAAGTATAGATATTACCCATTGTAATATAAATGTATCCAAAGACAAGAAGGGGCATCTGAAATACACCCTAAGCGACGGCCCCAGCTACACCGGCACATTTGTAGATAATGAAATTTTGGGGAATAAAGAAAAAAGAATTATACATGATGGCACATTATTCACAATCGGAGCCACAAGTATTATACTAAAAGCGCCAAAAGAAGGTAAAACAACAGACTAATCAGCAGGTTGAGGCAGCTGTAAACACTTAAAAAAAATTAAAAACGCCACAAAATAGCAAAAATAAGGAAATAAAATTACAGGAAACTGAAATATAAAATTAAAAGGTTGTAAATTTGCAGCCGATTTATAAACAAATATAAAGTCGAACTTTATTAATTATTTAATTTATTTTTAATTTTTATGTCAGATTTAAAGAACGTACAACCATTATCAGACTTCAATTGGGACGAGTTTGAGAATGGAAGCAAAGCAAATGTAAGCAAAGAAGAACTTGAAAAAGCTTACGATGAAACCCTTAACAAAGTTAGCGAGCACCAGGTTGTAGACGGAAAGGTAATTTCTATTGACAAGAAAGAAGTTGTTGTCAATATTGGCTACAAGAGCGACGGTGTTATTCCTGCAAGCGAGTTCCGCTATAACCCCGATTTAAAAATCGGAGATGTTGTTGAGGTTTATGTTGAAAATCAGGAAGACAAAAAAGGACAGCTTCTGCTTTCACACAAAAAGGCTCGCCTCAGCAAGAGCTGGGAGCGCGTTAACGCAGCCCTTGATAACGAGGAAGTTATACAGGGTTACATTAAGTGCCGCACTAAGGGTGGTATGATTGTTGACGTATTCGGTATCGAAGCATTCCTCCCGGGAAGCCAGATTGACGTTCATCCTATACGCGACTACGATGTATTCGTAGGAAAGACAATGGAATTCAAAGTTGTTAAAATCAATCAGGAATTCCGCAATGTTGTTGTTTCACATAAAGCTCTTATCGAAGCTGAACTCGAAGCACAGAAGAAAGAAATTATCAGCAAGCTTGAGAAAGGCCAGATCCTCGAAGGAACTGTCAAGAATATTACATCATACGGAGTATTCGTTGACCTTGGAGGTGTTGACGGACTCATCCACATCACAGACCTTTCTTGGGGCCGCGTAAGCGATCCGCATGAGGTTGTTGCACTTGACCAGAAGATTAACGTTGTTATTCTTGACTTTGATGATGACAAGAAACGTATTGCTCTCGGTCTGAAGCAGCTCACTCCACATCCATGGGATGCACTTGATCCTAACCTCAAAGTTGGCGATCATGTTAAGGGTAAGGTAGTTGTTATCGCTGACTATGGTGCATTTGTAGAAATAGCTCCTGGTGTTGAAGGTCTTATCCATGTTTCAGAAATGAGCTGGAGCCAGCATCTCCGCAGTGCACAGGAATTCATGCACGTTGGCGATGAAGTTGAGGCTGTTATCTTAACTCTTGATCGTGAAGAGCGTAAGATGTCACTCGGTATCAAGCAGCTTAAAGAAGATCCGTGGGAAACAATCGAAGTTAAATATCCTATTGGAAGCAAGCACACTGCAAAGGTTCGCAACTTCACTAACTTCGGTATCTTCGTAGAACTCGAAGAAGGTGTTGACGGACTCATCCATATCAGCGATTTGTCTTGGACCAAGAAAGTAAAGCACCCATCAGAATTTACTCAGGTTGGTGCAGAAATAGACGTTGTTGTTCTTGAAATAGACAAAGAGAACCGTCGTCTCAGCCTTGGCCACAAGCAGCTTGAGGAGAATCCTTGGGATACATACGAAACAATATACACACCGGGTTCTATCCACACTGGTAAGATTACCGAAATAATGGACAAAGGTGCTGTTATCACTCTGAATGAAGGCGGAGAAGGTTTCGCAACACCTAAGCACCTTGTAAAGGAAGATGGTTCACAGGCTCAGCCGGGTGAAGAGCTCCAGTTCAAGGTAATTGAGTTTGTAAAAGAAACAAAACGTATCATTCTTTCACACAGCCGTACATTCGAGGATGTAAAAGAAGAGCCGAAGAAAGCTCCTCGTGCAAAGAAGGCCAAGAAGGAAGATGCTCCTGTTATAAATAACGTTGCAGCAGGAACAACACTTGGCGACATCGATGCTTTGGCTGAGCTTAAAGCTAAAATGGAAAAAGGAGAATAATAATCATATTATTCCATAATAAAATAGGGAAGCAAATTTTGCTTCCCTATTTTATTATATATAAAAAAAACGATAACAAGCACAAATGGAAGACAAACAATCATAATCACAATTACAAAACATTTCGCCTTGTTAAATTAAAAACAATACTCGTATTAATGATTTTCAATAAACATTACCACAATAGCGCACTAAATTTATTAGTGCATTTACTGTGTAAACATTATACACTAGTCAAATCATTTCTATTTGACACATATTACGTATATGTCATTTAAACTAAATATACTATATAAGGACTAAACAAAATTATTTTATACAGAAAGCATAATTATTATTATGCACAAATAGCTTTTTCTCATTAGGCAAAAGCCTGTTCAGACATATCCAGCAAGTCAACAAATTTTGAAGAGGGGAAAAATTGAAATTAAAATAAACATAATAGTGAATAAATCGCTAAAGCACAGGGCAATAAAAGCACAAATAAAAAGAGAACAGGTGCATAAAAGTTTCAAATCATTAACCTATTGTTTTCGTACAAAAAGTCTATTGTTTTTAATGCAAAAGTAATAGACTTTTTGTACGAAAACAAGTGATTTATATAAACAGTACAACACCTCTGCATACATTAAAACGGCTCATACCAGAAATATCATTATGTAACAATATATTAAGATAGATTATATTCCGCCTAACATACATTATATTCAACCCATTAAATTAAAAGAAGCAAGAAAACAATTCAACATATGACAAAAATAAAATCCCAAGCCCCCATACTACATAAATAGTTTTACATAAGAGAATTTATCTCTTAAAAATTCACACAAAAAGCAGCGAAATGATAAAATTTGCAAAAAAACAGCATTAAAATAAAAACACAGACTAATATATTTTGGCATCTAAAGAATATAATGTAATTTTACACCCAATAACGATCTAAAATATAAAATCATGAAGAACATTAAATTTAACATCTTAAATTTAGGCCTTGCATGTTGTTTATTATCCGCATGCGGAGTTAAAAACGGCAGCAACGTAAGCACAATCTCAGGATTGTCTGAAGCTGCTTTTGATACAACTATAAATCAAAAAGCCGTAAAACTCTATACCCTAAACAACAAAAATGGTATGGAAGTATGTATAACGAACTTTGGTGGAAGAATTGTATCACTTGTTGTTCCTGATAAAAACGGCAAACAAACAGATGTTGTTCTTGGATATGACAATATAGCACAATATGCAGATTCAGTAAACAGTCCAAGTGATTTCGGAGCTGCGATTGGAAGATATGCCAACAGAATAAATAAAGGTAAATTACAAATTGCAGGAAAAAACATACAGCTACCTACAAACAATTATGGACATTGCCTGCATGGAGGCCCATCCGGATGGCAATATCAGGTATATGATGCCAAGCAACCTAATGACTCGACACTAGAACTAACAATGTTATCTAAAGATGGAGATAACAATTTCCCCGGAAATGTAACCGCTACTGTTTCATATGTATTGAGAAGCAATAACAGTCTGGACATAACATATACAGCAACAACAGACAAAGAAACCGTTATTAATATGACCAACCATTCATATTTTAATCTTAACGGAGACCCAACTAAGGATATAGAGAATTGCATTCTGTACATAAACGCAGACAATTATACTCCTTCTGACTCAACATACATGACAACGGGTGAAATTGCTAAAGTAGATAATACCCCTATGGATTTTAGGAAGCCTACTGCAATTGGAAAGGATGTCAATAATTTCAAATTTGATCAGATAAAGAATGCCAATGGCTTTGACCATAACTGGTGTTTAAATACATATAAAGACGGTAAAGGTGATGATACCAAAGTAGCAGCGAGCCTATATTCACCCTTGACAGGCATTATGCTTGAAGTCTACACGAATGAGCCTGGCATTCAGGTATATACAGGTAATTTCTTAAACGGAAAGATTAACGGGAAAAAGGGCATTGCATACAACAAACGTGCAGCATGCTGTCTCGAGACACAAAAATATCCGGACACTCCAAACAAAAAAGGATGGCCGACAGCAAACCTGAAACCTGGTGAAAAATACTATTCACACTGCATATTCAAATTCAGCATTAAATAAATAACTATTAACCTATTAAAATTTTAATCAAAAAAAATGGAACTATTAGACTGGATTGTAATTGGTGTCTTTTGCCTGGCACTGATTGGTATAGTTGTATGGGTCATCAATCAAAAGAACAATGACTCGGCTGACTATTTTCTTGGAGGCCGAGACGCAACATGGATAGCCATTGGTGCATCTATCTTTGCCTCAAACATTGGTTCAGAACATCTGATCGGACTTGCCGGAGCCGGAGCATCTTCAGGAATGGCGATGGCACATTGGGAAATTCAAGGTTGGATGATTCTTATTCTTGGATGGGTGTTTGTACCTTTTTACACAAGAAGTATGGTATACACAATGCCAGAGTTCCTAGAAAAACGTTATAATAAAGAAAGCCGCACTATTTTATCTGTAATATCACTCATCAGCTATGTCTTGACTAAAGTTGCTGTTACGGTATACGCAGGAGGACTTGTTTTCCAACAAGTATTCGGCATTAAAGAGCTATGGGGCATTGACTTTTTCTGGATTGCAGCAATTGGACTGGTATTAATAACAGCTCTATACACTATTTTCGGCGGAATGAAAAGCGTGTTGTACACATCTGTACTGCAAACCCCTATCCTATTATTAGGCTCACTCATAATCTTAGTATTAGGCCTGAAAGCAGTTGGCGGTTGGGACCAAGTACTACAGGTATGTTCTATACAGCCTGTTAACGAATATGGAGATCACATGACAGATTTGATGCGCAATCTGAAAGACCCTGATTATCCTTGGCTTGGAGCATTAGTCGGCTCTGCTGTTATCGGATTTTGGTATTGGTGTACAGACCAGTACATTGTACAGCGTGTTCTTTCCGGAAAAAATGAAAGAGAGGCACGTCGCGGAACAATCTTTGGTGCTTACCTAAAGCTACTTCCTGTATTCATCTTCCTTATTCCAGGAATGATCGCATACGCATTGAACGTAAAATCAGGCGGCACTTTCCTACCGGTTGATGCAAATGGAGTAACAATCAGTGATGCTGCCTTCCCGACATTGGTAGCAAAAATTCTGCCTGCAGGAGTGAAAGGTTTGGTCGTATGCGGTATTCTAGCCGCCCTCATGAGTTCACTGGCATCATTGTTTAACTCATCTGCCATGCTTTTCACCATCGACTTCTATAAACGTCTACGCCCGAACACTTCAGAAAAATCTCTCGTGAGAATTGGTCAAATGGCAACTGTGGTAATTGTAATTCTTGGAATTCTGTGGATACCAATAATGAGAAGCGTCGGCAATGTATTGTATAACTACCTGCAAGATGTACAAAGCGTACTTGCTCCCGGCATAGCAGCAGCATTCTTGTTAGGTATATGCTGGAAAAGAACAACAGCAAAAGGAGGCATGTGGGGACTTCTGTCTGGAATAATTATAGGTCTTACAAGATTAGGTGCAAAGGTTTACTATAGCAATACAACAGACGCAACAGATAATTGGTTTAAAGCAGTATTCTACGACTTCAACTGGCTCTATTTCTGTGGTGTAATGCTGATTTTCTGCTGTCTGGTTGTCGTAATCGTAAGCTTGTGTACAGAAGCTCCATCTGAAGAAAAAATCAAAGGACTCGTATTTGGCACTGCAACACCAGAACAAAAAGCCGAATCACGTGCAAGCTGGAATCATTGGGATGTAATACATAGCATCATCATATTAGCGATTACAGTGGCATTCTACATTTACTTCTGGTAATAACGAAATAACTTAGAGCATATGACAATTTATTATAACGAACATTCAAAATTTTTTGTATCAGTAGACTGTATCGTTTTCGGTTTCGAAAGCAATAAGCTAAAACTGCTGATAGGAAAACGCCAGATGGACCCAGGAAGGAACGAATGGTCTCTTTATGGCGGATTTGTTGGAGAAAACGAGACGCTGGATGAAGCAGCAAATAGAGTATTGTATGAACTGACAGGTCTTACAGGCTTATACATGAAACAGGTAGGAGCTTTCGGAGCTGTTGACCGTGATCCAGGTGAAAGAGTTATATCTATAGCATATTGCGCCCTGATAAACGTTAAGGATTACGACAAGACTCTTCAAGAAAGCCATCAGACAGAATGGGTTAATCTTGAAGAACTGCCCAAACTCTATTCTGACCACAATGATATGGTAAAAAAAGCCATATCATTGCTTAGAAGAAGAATTTCATCTGAGCCGCTAAGCTTCAACCTACTGCCCGAACTGTTCACTTTAACACAGTTGCAACATGTATACGAGGCTATCTTAGGAGAGGCTATCGACAAACGTAACTTCAGAAAACGTATAAAGACAATCGATTTCATTGAAAAGACCGATTTAATTGACAAAATTACATCTAAACGAGGAGCAGCCTTGTATCGTTTTAATAATGATGCATACATGGAAGATCCGACATTTAAATTATAAGAATTATGCTTGAAGAATTAAAAGAAAAAGTTTTTAAGGCCAATCTTGACCTTGTAAAACATAACTTGGTAATATTTACATGGGGAAATGTATCTGGAATAGACCGCGAAAAAGGGCTTGTTGTAATAAAGCCCTCAGGCGTAAGCTATGACGATATGAAGGCATCTGACATGGTGGTTGTAGACCTCGCTACAGGAAAAGTTGTTGAAGGAGATCTCAATCCTTCATCAGATACACCGACACACTTGGTCTTGTATCGCGCATTTCCCGAAATCGGAGGCATTGTACACACCCACTCTACATATGCTACAGCATGGGCGCAGGCAGGCAAAGACATTCCAAATATCGGCACGACACATGCAGATTATTTCCACGATGCCATACCATGTACAAAAGATATGACAGAAAATCAGATGGGCGAGTATGAAAAAGAAACGGGCAATGTCATTGTTGAACGCTTCAAAGGAATCAACTATGTGCACACTCCAGGGGTATTGGTTAAGAACCATGGACCATTCTCATGGGGAACAGACCCAGACAACGCTGTATATAATGCCGTTGTGATGGAAGAAGTTGCCAAGATGGCATTTGTTTCTTTCATGGTTAACCCAGATACAACAATGAATCCTCTCCTCGTTGAAAAACATTTCAGCAGTAAACACGGACCAAACG
>NZ_HF986805.1:30987-68516 GCF_000431195.1 Prevotella sp. CAG:255
CAGGAAACACGGACCAAACGCATATTACGGACAAAAGAAATAAAATTTAATAACATAAAAAAGTAATTACAACTATGATAAAAGCATTCGAAAATTACGAAATTTGGTTTATAACAGGTGCTCAGCTTCTATATGGAGGTGATGCAGTTAAACAAGTTGACGGACATTCAAAAGAAATGGTTGCCGGACTAAACGATTCAGGAAGACTTCCAATTAAAGTGGTATATAAGGGAACCGCAAATAGCAGCAAAGAAGTTTCAGAACTTTTCGCAGCTGCCAACAATGAGAAAAAATGTATCGGTGTAATAACATGGATGCACACATTCTCTCCTGCCAAGATGTGGATACACGGACTTCAGATACTTCACAAGCCACTACTCCACTTGCATACACAATATAATGCCGAAATTCCATGGGATTCTATCGACATGGACTTCATGAACCTCAACCAGAGTGCTCACGGAGACAGAGAGTTCGGTCACATAATATCACGTATGCGCATAAGGAGAAAACTTGTAGTTGGATACTGGAAAGAAGAAAAGACACAGGACCATATTGCTGTATGGGAACGTGTATGTGCAGCATGGGCAGATGCACAAGACATGTTAATCCTGCGTTTCGGCGACCAGATGAATAATGTAGCTGTTACTGACGGCGACAAGGTTGCAGCAGAACAGGTTTTAGGCTATCATGTAGATTATTGTCCATTCAGCGAAGTACTTAGCTATTTTAAAGAAATAAAGGACGCTGATGTTGACAATCTGGTTGCTACATATTTCAATGAATACGACCATGACAGTTCACTTGAGGATAAGACAAGCGAAGCATATAAGAAAGTATGGAATGCAGCAAAAGCGGAACTCGCTTTACGTGCCATACTGAAAGCCAAAGGTGCAAAAGGCTTCACAACAAACTTTGATGACCTTGGTGACGTAGACGTAGAAAAAAGCGGAATGGGATTCGATCAGATTCCAGGACTTGCCTCACAGAGACTCATGGCTGAAGGATATGGCTTTGGCGCAGAAGGCGACTGGAAGTCAGCAGCCTTATACCGCAGTATTTGGGTCATGACACAAGGCATGCCTAACGGCTGTTCGTTCCTCGAAGACTATACGCTCAACTTTAACGGTGAACAGAGTTCTATCCTGCAGTCACACATGCTGGAAGTGTCACCTCTGATTGCAGCATCTAAGCCACGACTTGAAGTTCATTTCCTTGGCATAGGAGTAAGAAAGAGCCAGACCGCCCGTCTTGTATTTACTTCAAAAGTAGGAACTGGTGTTACTGCAACAGTAGTAGATCTCGGCAACCGCTTCAGAATGATTGTAAACGATGTAAAATGCATCGAACCTAAGGCATTGCCTAAACTCCCCGTTGCATCAGCACTTTGGATTCCTCAACCCAACTTTGAAGTTGGAGCAGGATGCTGGATATACGCAGGAGGCACACATCACAGCTGTTTCTCATACGATCTTACTGAAGAATATTGGCAGGATTATGCAGAAATTGCAGGAATAGAGTGTGTATTCATCAATGAAAATACAAAGGTTGATGAGTTCCGTAAAGAACTGCGTTTCAATGAAGTTTATTATATGTTGAACAAAGCTTTGCTGTAGTTTTATGACAAAATACGTTATAGGCCTTGATTACGGAAGTGATTCAGCCAGGGCTTTAGTTGTAAATGCTACAACGGGTGAAATATTAGCAACCAGCGTACAATATTATCCACGATGGAAACAAGGATTATATTGCAACCCTAAAACGAACCAATGGCGCCAGCATCCCAAGGATTACCTTGAGGTGCTGGAAGGCACGGTAAAAGATGCTTTAAGCCAATGTCCACAAGAAGTTGCCAAGAATGTTGTCGGAATTGCCTTTGACACAACAGGATCAACACCTGCCTTCACAGACGAGACTGGCACTCCATTGGCAATGCTGCCAGAATTTGAGGACAATCCAAATGCAATGTTTGTATTATGGAAAGACCATACTGCAGTAAAAGAAGCTGAAGAGATAAACTTAGCATGTGCAAAGTCAGAAATAAACTATGCTAAATATGAAGGTGGCATATATTCTGCTGAATGGTTCTGGGCAAAAGCGATGCACATCTTACGTGAAGACAGCAAGGTTGCTCAGAAGGCATATTCAATAGTTGAATATTGTGAATGGCTGCCAGCTGTACTGACCGGTGTAAATAAATCAAAAGACATTGTCCGCAGCCGCTGTGCATGTGGCCATAAGGCAATGTGGCATAAAGAATGGGGAGGTCTTCCTTCTGAAGATTTTCTTGTTTCATTAGAGCCTAAACTTGCCGGATTCCGTGCCCGACTGTTCGAGGAGACAGAAACTGCAGATAAACCTGTCGGACATCTATGCAAAGAATGGGCAGAGCGTCTAGGACTTAATGAAGATGTTGTTGTTGCCGGAGGCGCATACGATTGTCATATGGGTGCTGTTGGTGCCGGAGTTACTCCTCATACGCTTGTACGTGTAATAGGAACATCAACATGCGACGTTATGGTTGCATCATATGATGAAATCGGTACAAAATGCATAAAAGGTATCTGTGGACAAGTTGATGGCAGCGTAATTCCCGGAATGGTTGGCCTTGAAGCAGGTCAGTCAAGTTTTGGCGATGTCTATGCCATGTTCAGAAGAATACTTGAATTCCCCGTAAGAGAAATCCTGCCTCAAACAATCGGCGATAAATTATCTAAAGAAGAAATTGACTATATTGTTGAAAAAACTTGCGATAAAATTATCGTCAAACTAACCGAAGAAGCAGAAAAAATACCTGTCTGCGAAAGCACGATGATCGCAACCGACTGGATAAACGGACGACGCACTCCAGATGCGAATCAGTTGCTAAAAGGAACAATTGCCGGATTCACTCTAGGCTCAAATGCCCCACAAGTTTTCCGTGCATTAGTAGAAGCCACGGCATATGGAACAAAAGCTATTGTTGACAGATTTGAAAGCGAAGGAATAGTAATCGACAATGTCATAGGCATTGGAGGCATCGCGCTTAAATCACCATTTGTAATGCAGACAATGTGTGATGTCATCAATAAGCCAATAAAAGTTTGCAATACAGACCAAGCATGCGCATTAGGAGCCGCAATGTTTGCAGCAACAGCAGCAGGAATATATGAGAAAGTTGAAGATGCAATAGAAAATATGAATAGCGGATTCTCTAAAGAATATATTCCACAGCCTGAAAATGTAAAAGCATACGAGGATATATACAAAAAATATCTAAAACTCGGACAATTTACAGAAAAAGAGCTATTCTAGGGTCTAAGATGGCGTTAGTGTCTGTCACTCAGACATTAACGCCACTTTCATTGTGACATTTTAAACAGACTCCTTTTAGAAGTCAAACGGTTATCTTTTAGATGAAGAAACATATCATATCGCAAGCCCAAATGCCACATTTCGTATGGAGTAAATTAATGAAAATAAAACCAACAGACATTTATCATTAAACGCAAATAGCAACCATAAACAATAAGGCATCATCTTATAAAAACAATTGCTGAAAAGCGGATAAAATCATTATTAACTTTATTGAAGTTTAAACGTCTATTTCTTTTGTTTTATCATAAGATTTAACTATCTTTGCATGTAATAAGTAAGATAATTTCAAATTATTAGATATAACCCGAAAATCATCAAATTTAATACTAAATATAATGAACGATAAAAAATTAATGAACAAAGCAGCAGACAACATACGTATTCTCGCTGCATCTATGGTAGAAAAAGCAAACTCAGGACACCCCGGAGGTGCCATGGGAGGTTCAGACTTTATCAATGTATTATTCTCAGAGTTTTTAGTATACGATCCTGAAAATCCTTCATGGGAAGGCAGAGACCGTTTTTACCTCGATCCAGGACACATGTCTCCAATGCTATACAGCGCATTATGCCTGCAAGGGAAATTCACATTGGAAGAACTAGCCATGTTCCGTCAATGGGATTCACCAACTCCTGGACATCCTGAAAGAGACGTTAAGCGCGGTATAGAAAACACATCCGGTCCTCTTGGTCAGGGACATACTTTTGCTGCCGGTGCCGCTGTTGCAGAAAAATTTCTAGAAGCACGTCTTGGAAAAGAAGTTATGCAGCACAAAATATATGCATATATTTCTGATGGTGGTATAGAAGAAGAGATATCACAAGGTACAGGCCGTCTTGCAGGTACACTTGGTCTGAACAATCTTATTATGTTCTATGATTCAAATGACATCCAGCTTTCAACAGAATGTGGTGTTGTTATGAACGAAGACACTGAAGCGAAATACAAATCTTGGGGATGGAACGTAATTAAAATAAACGGAAATGACGTTGACGAAATACGTGAGGCCCTAAAACAGGCACAAAAAGAAGAACACCGCCCTACCCTCATCATCGGAAAAACCGTAATGGGTAAAGGTGCACTTAAAGAGGACGGCACAAGCTATGAGCACAGTATCAAGACACATGGTGCACCTCTTGGCGGAAATGCATATGTAAATACAATAAAGAACCTTGGAGGTGATCCTGAAAACCCATTCCAGATATTCCCCGAAGTACAGGAATTATATGCAAGACGCAAAGAAGAATTAAAGCAAATTGTAGCAAAACGTCATGCTGAAGAAGAAGCATGGGCAAAAGCAAATCCTGAAAAAGCTGCACAGATGAAAGAATGGTTCAGCGGCAATGCTCCTAAAGTAGACTGGAGTGCTGTTGTTCAGAAAGAAGGATCGGCCACACGTGCAGCATCTGCCGCATGCCTTGGCGTACTTGCAGAACAAGTTCCTAATATGATCTGTTCATCTGCCGATTTGTCAAATAGCGACAAGACTGACGGTTTCTTGAAAAAGACATCATCAATGGTAAGAGATGATTTCAGCGGAGCTTTCTTCCAGGCTGGTGTAAGCGAACTCACAATGGCATGCATGTGTATCGGTATGTATCTCCATGGCGGCGTAATTCCTGCATGTGGAACATTCTTCGTATTCTCTGATTACATGAAACCTGCTGTACGTATGGCAGCATTAATGGAAGTGCCAATCAAATTTATTTGGACACACGATGCATTCAGAGTAGGTGAAGACGGACCTACACACGAACCTGTTGAGCAGGAAGCACAAATCAGACTGATGGAAAAACTCAAAAACCATCATGGAAAAGACAGCGTAAGAGTCTTCCGTCCTGCTGACGCAGATGAAACAACAGTATGTTGGGCTATGGCCATGGAAAATATGGAAACGCCTACAGCACTTATATTCTCACGCCAGAACATCGCAAAACTTCCGGCTGGAAATGACTACGAACAGGCACGCAAGGGAGCATATGTTGTCGCAGGTTCAGATGAAGACTTCGATGTAATACTCTTAGCTGACGGTTCTGAAGTATCAACATTGGTTGCCGGTGCAGAACTTCTCCGTAAAGACGGAATAAAGATCCGCATCGTAAGCGTTCCTAGTGAAGGTCTCTTCCGCAATCAAAGCAAAGAATACCAAGAAAGCATACTTCCTAAAAACGCCAAAATATTTGGCATGACAGCAGGTCTGCCTGTAACATTGGAAGGTTTGGTAGGTGCCAATGGTAAAGTATTTGGAATGCCAAGCTTCGGATTCTCAGCACCATATAAAGTATTGGATGAAAAACTCGGATATACAGCCGAAAACGTATACAAACAGGTTAAATTATTTATGGAGGAATAATTATGGACATCAAGACTGTAGGACTAGCATGCGATCATGCAGGCTTTCCGTTAAAAAAGTTTGTCATCCAATATTTGGAAGACCATGGCTATCAGTATAAAGATTATGGCACATATAGTGACATGAGCTGTGATTACCCCGATTTTGCACATCCTTTGGCTGAAGGAATTGAAAGCGGAGAAGTATATCCAGGCATTGGTATCTGCGGAAGTGGTGAAGGTATGGCTATTACATTGAACAAGCATCAGGGTGTTCGTGCCGGCTTGGTTTGGTCACCTGAAATAAGTGAACTCATACGCCAACATAATGATGCAAATGTAATCGTATTACCTGGACGTTTTATTGACAATAAAACAGCTGAAAAAATACTTGATGTATTCTTTAAGACTGCCTTTGAAGGTGGACGCCATCAGAGAAGAATTGAGAAAATTCCTGTAAAATAAGAATTAGCGCCCCTGATATAATTAAAGAGAGTTGATAAAATTCAACAATATAAAAATACCCAAGATACGAAAACGTACTCTTGGGTATTTTTATATTGTTGAATATATAAAATTTCAAAATATTCCAATATCAAAATTTACATTCTACATCTTTATGATGTACGAATAATCATTGTTCTTAAGAAGATTTTCTATTGAAATTGACTTATTTTTATTCATATATTGGTCTATCATATTGACATAACGGGATTTAAAAAATTTATATCCCAAAGCAATATTACAAACCCACATAATCTTTCCTATATGCAAATCTCTCTCTAGCTGGGTACGTGATTCGAAATCATGCATAGGATAAAGACTGAGAAGATAAAAATTAAGGCAATCAGGTACAATATTATCTCGCGTCATTGTCTTGATCTGTGATGGATAATAATATTTTTTATATAAAGGATAATCTTTACCCAAATACTTATCCAATGAGATGCCTATGGTCTGGTTTCCAACAACAATACTTTGATCTAACGCACCAATTTGAGCATATATCTGAGGTATCGGTAACGTTGGAATATAAACTTTAAGACGGTCAAACGAACTGTTTAACAGTTTGTTTATATCATCCATATTTGCATACTGAGCCTCTGCATCTGATAATATTGTCTGAAGCGTAGAATCTTGATAAAATGCCAAAAACTTGTGATTAATCTGCGGATCATTTACCTCACCAATTCTCAAAACATCCTCAAGTAATGTTCTCGTTTCCATAGGAAAGTCTGTATTCATCTGCTGTAATGCAGAAAAATCTCCAGTCGTAAGATACTGACTTTCCAAGCGGTCATAGCGACATACCTCAATACGTTGCTTGACGCTCTCATCTTCAAAAGGCTTCAATTTAAGCTCACATGCCTCAAGAAGAAAAACTGATAATACTAATAACCATTTGGAAAACTTCACTACACATTAATCTTTTACCCTGCAAAGTTAGTAAAAAACTAATTATCCCCAAACATATTAGCTAAAAAAATTAAATTAAACTCTAAAAAACGGCAATTTAACTTTAATTTTATAAAAATCAGTCAACAATAATGAATTTATATTCCACATTTATTAATAAACAACTAACATTAACAAAAGCATAAATCAACTTTGTTTTTATACATATAATACAACAATATTTGTTATAAGCCAATTTCAATTTTGCATTTAAATTATTTAGACGTATCTTTGCATTGAATAAAAATTAATTGCTATGAACAAAAAAATATTAACAGGCGTAATAACTCTGCTGCTCAGTATTCCTGGATTTTCCCAGAAAGACATCACAATTACAGTTACAAACAATTCCAAAACACCAAAACTCAATGAGCCAATAGTGCTCAACCTGAAGGACTATAACACAGACAATGTAAGGTCAGCAACAGTAAAATGTGAAGGTAAAGAAATACCATGTCAGCTTGACGACATTAACCAGGATGGCATAATGGATGAACTCTGTTTCATTACTGATATTGAAAAAAAATCTTCAAAAAAAATAAATATCACATTGTCCAATGAAGGACTGCCCAAGGAATATCCATCGGAAGTTTATGTAGAAATGCTTTTGAGTAATAAAAAAATAAAAGAAAGCAATAAACAGAACTTATATATTTCTCATCTAACTGTAGATAGAGACGTGAATCCTTATTGGTCCTTACATCACCACGGAGCTGCTTTTGAGAACGACATGGTCGCATACAGAATCTATTTCGACCATAGACAAACTGTTGACATCTACGGAAAATACAACAAAGGTCTGGAATTAAAACAAACACAATTCTATCCTGACAAAGATCAGAAAAAAGCAGGTTTCGGAGATGATGTACTATGGGTAGGTTCTACGTTAGGCTTAGGCACACTTAGAGGTTGGGACGGAAGTAAGCCAACAATGCTTACTGATGTTGACAAAAGAAGCCAACGCATCATTTCACGCGGCCCATTACGTACAATTGTTGAAGTTAAGGATGTTGCATGGCGTCCGCAACCTGGTCAGGAACCAATAGACATGACCACTCTTTACATTCTTTATGCTAGAAGAAGAGAATGCTATGTCAAAGCTACATTCAATAAAAATGTAGATAAGTATAAAT
The DNA here is from genome assembly GCF_000431195.1 of Prevotella sp. CAG:255. Lineage (NCBI taxonomy): Bacteria > Pseudomonadati > Bacteroidota > Bacteroidia > Bacteroidales > Prevotellaceae > Prevotella > Prevotella sp. CAG:255. The sequence goes on from NZ_HF986805.1 coordinate 39,265, forward strand.
TCTCTACAGGTATAATAAACGTAAAAAATTCAAAGGAATTTTCAGACAAACAAGGTTTACGTGGATGTTGGGGAACAGATTGGCCTGTATCTGAAAAAGACAGCGCAGGACATAAGCGCGAAACAGTAGGCTTGGGAATTTACATACCACAAGAATACATTATCAGCGAAGAAGGCGCCAATAAAGACAACTATGCTTTCGTAATTAGTTCAAAAACTAATGAGATAAACTATAAAATCACATTCTGCAGTGACAATGAAAAGTTCGGTTTTCACAATGCAGAAAAATGGTTTGACTATTTAAAAGAATGGAAAAAGGAACAAGAAAACCCGATTATCATTTCTAAACAATAAGAAATTAATTATAAACAATTTTGCAGGAAAAGGATGTGCGACAATTATTTCACATTCCTTTTCCTGCAAAACATTTTTACCAAAACGACATCAGACTCTCCTTAGGCTTCAAGAAAAGCAAAATATTACCATTGCATAATGATAATCTATAGCCAAAAATAAAAATATAGGCAACACATTAACTAACTTATCATCATTAATAGGTATTTTACTAAAATATAAATACGAAATCATTATTTTTTGTTACTTTTGCATTACTTATTAAAATGGCAAAAAGATGAGATTATCAGAACTAAAGACAGGAGAAAGAGGTGTTATTGTTAAGGTAATGGGACATGGTGGATTTCGCAAACGCATTGTTGAAATGGGATTCATCAGAGGAAAAATCGTCAAAGTACTGCTTAACGCTCCACTTCAGGACCCCGTGAAATATCAAATAATGGGGTATGAAATCTCATTACGGCATACAGAAGCCGCAATGATTGAGATCATACCGGCCGACAACGCCCCGCAGCTAGAAGAAGAAGAGGCGAAGAAGTTGGGAATGACAAACATATCTCAAACAGCAGATGAAGACTATCTGCTCACAGATGAAATGCTCCACAAAGTTGCATTGGAAAAAAGTCATACAATAAACGTTGCTTTGGTAGGTAATCCCAATTGCGGAAAGACATCTTTATTCAATTTTGCATCTGGCGCACACGAAAGAGTCGGCAATTACTCTGGTGTTACAGTAGACGCCAAAGAAGGACACGCTGAATACAATGGATATCGCTTCAATCTGGTAGATTTGCCTGGCACATACTCACTTTCAGCATATAGCCCCGAAGAATTATATGTACGTAAACAAATAATCGACAATACTCCTGATGTCATTATTAATGTTATTGATGCAAGCAACATTGAAAGAAACCTCTACCTTACGACACAACTGGTTGACATGAATCTCAAAATTGTCGGAGCATTAAACATGTTCGACGAATTTGAATCTAGAGGGGACAAACTTGACTACGATAAACTCGGTGAATTATTCGGAATGCCATTTGTCCCTACAGTATTTAAAACCGGACGCGGCATTGACGAACTCTTCAAAACTGTCATAAACGTATATGAAGGTGTTACCGAACCGGGAAAGAACAATCTCAGACACATCCATTTAAATCATGGAAAATACATAGAACAAGCAATTGACGATGTAAAAAAGGAAATACAAAAAAACGAACAAATCCGTTACAAATATTCAACACGTTTCCTGGCAATAAAGTTACTTGAGAAAGATTCAAAAATAGAAACTCAGGTAAAAGACCTTCCAAACGGAGAAGATATCATAAAAATTCGGGACAACGCAGCTGAACTAATTCTCAAAGAAACCAGAGAAGACAGCGAAACAGCCATAATGAATGCAAAATATGGCATCATACATGGAGCCATGAAAGAAGCAGGTTGTGAAGAAGGAAACAAAACAGACACATATCAGCTTACTCATGTCCTTGACGCCATAATAACAAACAAATACATTGGTTTCCCACTATTTTTCATATTCTTGTACCTAATGTTTGAAATTACGTTCACGTTAGGCCAATACCCTATGGACTGGATTGAAAGTGGTGTAAATCTCATAAGTGAATTCATGAGATCTATAATGCCGGACGGCCCACTTAAAGCCATGGTTATTGACGGGGCAATAGCAGGTGTTGGGGCCGTAATCGTATTTCTTCCTCAAATATTGATCTTATACTTTATAATTTCATTCATGGAAGACTCTGGCTACATGGCCCGCGCTGCTTTCATCATGGATAAAGTAATGCACAAGATGGGACTGCACGGTAAATCGTTCATTCCGCTTATCATGGGATTTGGATGCAACGTACCAGCCGTAATGGCAACACGAACTATCGAAAACAGACGCAGCCGACTAATTACGATATTGGTATTGCCGCTTATGAGCTGCAGCGCACGCCTACCTATCTACATAATGATTATAGGTACATTCTTTGCAGTAAAATATCAGTCGCTCATCATGATATCCCTTTATGTCATCGGCATAGCTATGGCTGTGCTAATGAGCCGCATATTCAGCAGATGGCTTATTAAAGGAGACGACACTCCTTTCGTCATGGAACTGCCTCCATACAGATTTCCTACAGCAAAAGCCATACTACGCCATACTTGGGAAAAAGGCAAGCAGTACCTAAAAAAAATGGGAGGAATAATTCTCGTTGCAAGTCTAATAGTATGGGCCTTAGGTTATTTCCCTCATAATGAACAATTAAGCAATCAAGAACAAAAAGAACAAAGCTATATTGGAGTCATCGGAAAATCAATTGAACCTATATTCAGGGCACAAGGCTTCGACTGGAAACTTGACGTTAGTCTTGTAGCAGGAGTTGGCGCAAAAGAAATCATAGCATCAACAATGGGTGTACTTTATGCCGATGACGATAATGTATCCAATGAATCTGAAAAATATCAAATCCTGAATAAAAAGATGCAGGCGGACGGAATAACTCCGCTCATTGCCTTTTCGTATTTGCTATTTGTATTGATTTATTTCCCTTGTATAGCAACAATTGCAGCAATAAAAAGCGAGACCGGTAGTTGGAAGTGGCCAATATTTACAATGGTTTATACAACATTTCTAGCATGGTGCGTTTCTGCATGCTGTTACCAAATAGGCAGCCTGATTTTATAGGAACTAAATAAGGTAAAAAATTATAAACAAATCAACCGCCTTAACATTCTATCAGATGTTAAGGCGGTTCTGTTTAATGCCAATCAGACAGAAAAGCAAATTGAATAATTCAAAAAGTAAGGATAATGAAAAACAGAACAATTAAAAACCAATAAAATATAATAATAACCATATATTATGCGGAAACGTAAAATCACTTTTTAATAACTTACAATAAAAATAATATTCATATAATTTGCGACACATAATTAATGACAAAATTATGTAAGTTAGTGATTTAGAGCATATTTAAGACTCCAAAATCGCAAAAAAAGCAAAATAAATTTCCGTTTCACAACAAAAACTATTATATTTGCACGCCCAAATGAAAAGTTAAGAACCGATAAATAGTAAATTCATATAAAAATGACTAAGGCAGATATAATTGAGGAAATTGTAGAATCAACAGGTATTGCGAAAAAAGATGTTTCTGCAACAGTTGAAGCTTTCATGGAAGTTATAAAAACAAGCTTACTTGAAAAGAAAGAAAATGTATACCTGCGCGGTTTCGGCAGTTTCATCGTTAAGCATAGAGCCGAGAAAACGGCACGTAACATATCAAAGAATACCACAATAGTTATTAAAGCTCACGATTTTCCAAGCTTTAAGCCCGCGAAGAGCTTTGTAAGCAAAATGAAAGGCGAATAAGTGCGGATTTTTAATTTAACAATATTATATAAACCATTTAAATTTATAAGCTATGCCAAGCGGTAAGAAGAAAAAGGGCCACAAGATGGCTACACACAAGCGTAAAAAAAGATTAAGAAAGAACAGACATAAGAGCAAGTAAATTGCTTCGATAAGTCTGTAAATTCAGAAATTAAAGGGCATGTCATCACAGCCTATAACGACCGGTGGACATGCCCTCTTTTTTGACAAAACTAAGTTCAGAAAACCAGAAATGACCAGCGAAGTTGTAATTGACGTCCAACAGAAAGAGATTTCGATTGCCCTGCTGGAAGATAAAAATCTAGTAGAGTATCAGACTGAGCAGCGCTCAGCGTCTTTCTCAGTTGGCAACATCTATATGGCAAAAGTCAAAAAACTGATGCCGGGGCTTAATGCCTGTTTTGTAGATGTTGGTTTCGAACGTGATGCTTTTCTCCATTATCTTGACTTAGGAAGCCAATTTGACTCATACGAAAAGTATTTAAAACAAGTAAAAAGCGACAGAAAGAAACTTTTCCCCTTGTCAAAAGCGACTCATCTTCCTGATTTGAAAAAAGACGGAAGCATACAGAATACGTTGCGTGTCGGACAAGAGGTGATGGTACAGATTGTTAAAGAGCCAATATCAACAAAAGGTCCCAGACTGACTGGTGAGTTAAGTTTTGCAGGACGTTATTTGGTTCTGATACCATTTAATGATAAAGTTTCTGTTTCTTCAAAAATTAAAAGTGGTGAGGAACGAGCACGACTCAAACAGCTAATCAACAGTATAAGGCCTAAAAATTTTGGCGTTATTGTACGTACTGTTGCCGAAGGCAAAAGAGTTGCAGAACTTGACACCGAACTGAAGATTCTCTTAAAGCGTTGGGAGGAAACCATTACTAAAGTACAAAAGACAGAAAAAAGGCCTCAGCTAATATATGAGGAAACTAGTCGTGTCGTTGCATTGTTACGCGACCTGTTTAATCCGTCATACGAAAATATATATATAAATGATGAAGAGGTCTACAAAGAAGTAAAACATTACGTAACCCTAATTGCCCCGGACAAGGCAAATATAGTAAAGATGTACTCTGGTAATGTCCCGATCTTTGACAATTTTAACATCACCAAACAGATAAAATCGAGCTTTGGCAAAATTGTAAACTACAAGCATGGTGCATATCTAATTATAGAACACACAGAAGCCCTGCATGTTGTAGACGTTAATAGCGGAAACAGAACACGCTCCGCAAATGGTCAGGAAGCCAATGCACTTGATGTTAATCTTGGCGCAGCAGACGAACTTGCACGACAATTGCGCTTAAGAGATATGGGAGGTATTATTGTTGTAGACTTCATAGACATGAACCTAGCCGAAGACAGGCAACTGCTCTATGAACGAATGTGCAAGAATATGCAAAAAGACCGTGCACGACACAATATCTTACCACTAAGTAAATTCGGACTTATGCAAATAACACGCCAAAGAGTCCGTCCTGCAATGGATGTTAATGTGGAAGAAACCTGCCCTACTTGTTTTGGCAAAGGAACGATTAAATCCAGCATACTTTTTGTTGACCAGCTTGAGAGAAAAATTGACAGACTAGTCAATAAGATTGGAATTAAGAAATTCTATCTGCATGTACATCCCTATGTAGCAGCATATATCAATCAAGGCATAATAAGCCTTAAACGCAAATGGCAGATGAAATATGGCATGGGCGTACATGTAATTCCTTCTCAGAAAATGGCCTTCTTGCAATACGAATTTTATGACAGCAAGAAGCACTTTATTGACATGCAGGAGGAAATTGAAACAAAATAAAAAAGATGTGTCCATATTTGGGCACATCTTTTTTATATCTAAGACTTACAAAATCGCTAAAGATTATTTATTGCACAATTTTAAATCTTATACGGAAAGTATGTTTCTCTTCATCCCAATTAGTTCCTAGAATTTCAAATCGGCCAATTTGAGACGTAGAACGCACATGCTTACCGATACACGGGCATACATCATAATCGCCAATACGGACTAAACGCAATGTTTCAGACGCATCTTCCGGCAGCCTGTCAAGCGACACTCCCTCAGGCACATTATCACGATTGACAAACTCGAAACTTACAGGCAAGTCCTCATCGATAAGCTCATTCATCTTCCTCTCAATATCACGTTCCTCATGACGGGAAGGCTTATGGTCAAGAACATAACTTATCTTACTTTTTTTGCGCTCAATATGAGCATTAGTTGACCGCTCGCAACCAAACATTCGTATCATTGTCTGATTGAGAAGATGTTCTGCAGTATGTGCAGGTGGAAATTCTTCCTTATTGTGCGCATTCAAAATATAATCTTCTGCCATGGCATTAATTTATGAACTGATAGAAAGATGTATGATATAATGATTTCTATACTAAAAATTTATATATCCGAGCTCCGTATGCAGGAATATTTAATTCTACAGCAGAATCTGCCTTAAATGGCAGCATAACAGTGTCGTCTGTAAGCAAATCAGTTGCATTGACAGATTTCTCTGCCATCTGCATATAATCAAATGCATGCCTGGGTATATTTACGCCACATGTAACATCTGAATCTGAGAAATTAACCACAACAAGCAACACCTCATTATCTGCCTTTCTAAGAAAAGCATACTGACGATGAGAATCAAAGATGTCACTTTTAGGATTCACATACATCAAATCAAAAAACATGCCTTCACTCACAGCCTTTTCATTCTTGGCTATATTAAGAATGGCAGAATAAGCCTTTTCCAGACGTTTTTCATCTGATGTAAGCTTACGTCTGTTCACATACCCATTGTAAAGAGACGCAACCGTCCAATAATCGAATATCGTAGTGCGTCCATCCAAGCCGCTAAATCCCTCCTTGTCCATACCACGTTCGCCAAACTCCTGACCGGCATATAACATAAACGGATTGTTGTAGAGCAAGGCACTTACAACAACAGCCGGCAAAGCCTTGTATGCATTACCAGAAAGGAAATCACTGGCCAAGCGCTGTTCGTCATGGTTCTCAAGAAAATAAAGCATATGCTCCTTTATATCGTCAACAGCCTGCCACTGGTAAGTTATGTCTGAAGCAGCACTTTCTCCGCGTATGACTCTGCAAAGGCAATCATACATGCCGACTTTGTCATAAAGATAGTCGAAACCGCTCCCCAAATAGCTCCTGTAAAGTGATGGATTATATACCTCGCCAATAAACACTATATCAGGATAATCTGTCTTTATCTTACCAATACACCAATACCAGAATTCGGAAGGCACCATCTCTGCCATATCACAACGGAAGCCGTCAACACCTTTAGCTGCCCAAAACGAGAGTATATCTCTCATTTTATGCCATGTATCTGGCACAGGAGCGAAATGATAAGAACGGCCACCTGCATCACAATAATCAATACCGTAGTTTAATTTAACGGTTTCATACCAGTCATTAATACCAGGATGATTATCGAAATGGTCATTTCCGGTAGCCTTGGCAGGATATTCACTATATGAATCATCTGCTTCACCTTTTAAATCAAAATATGGAGCGAAGCTCTCATTAGGGCAATAATAGAAATTATTATCAGGATAAAATCCTTTGTTAACATCATCTGTCTCACCAAAGTCCTTCACCCCATCAGGCTTCTTTACCGATTTATATTGGCGTGCAACATGATTTGGCACAAAATCGATAATAACCTTAAGTCCGGCCTTATGGCTGCGCTGCAGCAAAGCCTCAAATTCTTCCATACGCCTGTCAACATCAGCAGCCAAATCCGGGTCGATGTCATAATAGTCGACAATGGCATATGGTGATCCTGCCCTACCCTTAACTACAGCAGGATGCTGGCACGGGATGCCAAATGCAGAATAGTCTGTTTTAGAAGCATGACGTATAACACCTGTATACCAGACATGTGTTACACCGAGTTTTTTTATACGTCTTAATACCGAATCGTCAAAAAAACTCATCTTTCCGCAGCCATTTTCGGCAAGAGTTCCATTTTCAACGCAATTATATGAACGGTTGCCGAAAAGGCGCGTAAAGATTTGATATATAAGTATCTTATGATGTTTCATCATTGCTGTTTATGCAATGCCATGAGCTGAAACATTTTTGTCGATACGGGCAATCATTCCCTGCAAAGCCTTGCCGGGTCCGCACTCAGTAAAGTCGTCGGCACCATCAGCAATCATGTTCTGAACACACTGAGTCCACTTTACAGAACTTGTAAGCTGTGCAATAAGATTGTTCTTTATCTCAGCAGCATCAGTATGAGGCTTAGCGTCAACATTCTGATATACAGGACATTTAGGCTCGCTGAATTCTGTTGCCTCAATAGCTGCCTGAAGTTCGTCTTTAGCCGGCTGCATAAGAGGAGAATGGAAAGCGCCTCCGACCTTCAGCGGAAGAGCACGCTTAGCTCCTGCGGCCTTAAGCTTCTCACAAGCTTCATTTATAGCTTCAATGTTACCACTTATAACGAGCTGTCCAGGACAGTTAAAGTTTGCAGGAACACATACATGTCCCTCCTTGTTTACTTCGGCACAAATTTCCTCTACCTTTTCATCAGGAAGACCTATTATTGCAGCCATTGTAGAAGGAGCAGCATCACAGGCCTTCTGCATTGCCATTGCACGAGCATAGACAAGCTTAAGTCCATCCTCAAAGCTCAATGCACCGGCAGCAACGAGAGCAGAGAACTCTCCGAGAGAGTGACCGGCAACCATTGAAGGAGCAAAAGCATCACCCATGCACAATGCACTGATTACACTATGAAGGAATACTGCAGGCTGAGTTACCTTTGTCTGCTTAAGTTCTTCATCTGTTCCGTTGAACATGATGTCTGTTATCTTATAACCGAGAATGTCATTAGCCTTGTCAAAAAGTTCTTTTGCCAATGGATTACTCTCGTACAGGTCTTTGCCCATACCTACAAACTGTGCTCCCTGTCCGGGAAAAACAAATGCTTTCATATTTTTAAATATTTACTATTTGTAATTTGCGGTGCAAAGTTAACACATTTTCTGCACACATGCAAATGATGACATGTCATAAATCTGACAATCAGCGATTTATAATGACTTTAGCTTACATCATAACTGAAATATGAGTTATATTAAAATAGTGACAAACAAAACATTATGATTTTACAACGCTAATTCACTGAATTATGAACGAAAATTCATTAGATTACTGTTATCAAATCAATGGATTTCATAAGGACATATATAACATTGATATTCAAGCAGTTACGAAAGGGCATGTTTCATACGGCAAAAGGTGGCAAATTGAAGGCAGAAAGACGTCATTTTACACTGCGAAAGGACACATATCAGATAAAACGCATACAACGTACAGCTTTGAAAACAGCATGGTAGCTACAATATGTATATACACAGACAAAATCAATTGCACATGCATAACGTTCCGCCAACCAATAAGATATAACGGCCATAAAATTCATAAAATGCAGAAACCTACATGAAAAAGAGCGGAAACGTACAAAGTCCGTTCCCGCTCCCTCTAATGATACTTTCTCAACCTATAAAAAATTATTTATAAAGAGGTCCGAAGTTGGCACATGCCCTGAAATCGGCTCCTTCCTTATCCATGCCGAAAGCATTCCATGTTGCAGGACGGAACACTTTGTCGTCATCAACATTATGCATACAAACTGGTATACGGAGCATAGACGCAAGAGTGATAAGGTCTGCACCTATATGACCATAAATGATGGCTCCATGGTTTGCCCCCCAGTTATTCATAACAGAATAAACATCCTTGAAGGCAGGTTTGTCACAAAGACGCGGCACGAACCATGTAGTTGGCCAAGTCGGGTCTGTACGCTTGTCTATTATCTTATGTATTTCCGGATCAATGTCTACCGTCCATCCTTCAGCAAGCTGAAGCACCGGTCCGAGTCCCTTTACAAGGTTAAGACGTGCCATAGTTACAGGCATGCCACCTTTAGACAGGAAGTTGGATGAGAAGCCTCCGCCACGGAAATAATCACGGTTTGCCGGATACCATGTAGTAGCAGAAAGGCATGCTTCAACTTCTTTGTCTGTAAGTTCCCAATGATGCTTCATCACTGGATTTCCGTCGGCATCACAACACTGGCCTGTTCCGTCCAAAGTTGTGGCACCAGAGTTTATAAGATGTATAATACCTCCAGAAGCTCGTCCGCTAAGTTCTTTACCCGTAACACGCTTAACAGCCTCTGGACTCCAGTATGTCCTGACATCAGAGAATATAGCGCTGCGGTTTGTCAGCAAATGCTCAAACAGCATTGTCAGACCATTGCATGTATCATTTTCTGTTGCAAACACGTAAGGCTCGCGTATACCATTCCAGTCGAACGACGTATTTAGCATTGCCTCAGAGAAATCACCATTAGGCTTATAGTCGGTCCATTGTCTTTGTCCCTGGAAACCTCCGGCTATAGCATTATGGCCCAATGCCTCTTCCTTAAATCCGGCCTCTAGCAGCTTCTCGTTGCCAGTCATCAAGTCTCTGAATATCATTGTCATCTTTGTGACAAACTCCCAGTCGGCATCCTTTTCCTCACGGTTCTTTTTCTTGACATCTCTATTTCCAATGTCTTCACCCTCATTTGGAACACAATATTTCTTAACCCATTCAATGGCCTTCTTGTATTCATCCTTATCATAGATGCCTTCGTCCATACGACGCAGAATTTCAGTCATATCCACTTGTTCTGCACGTATGCCAAGATATTCCTGCATGAAATCAGCGTTGGCAATACTTCCAGCAATACCCATAGCAACATTTCCGATAGACAGATAAGACTTGCCGCGCATGGTTGCTACAGCCTGAGCGGCGCGCGCCCAACGCAATATCTTCTCAGCCACGTCAGCTGGTATTGTATTATCATCCAAGTCCTGCACATCATGTCCATAAATACCAAATGCAGGAAGTCCCTTCTGGGCATGAGCAGCAAGGACTGCAGCAAGATAAACAGCTCCCGGACGCTCCGTACCGTTGAATCCCCATACGGCTTTCGGCCAATAAGGATGCATATCCATTGTTTCTGATCCATAACACCAGCATGATGTAACGGAAATTGTGGCACCCACACCATTATTTTCAAACTTCTCTGCACATCGTGCTGCCTCAGCTACGCGACCTATCGTACCGTCTGCTATGACGCATTCAACAGGAGTACCGTCTCCGTTTTTTAAGTTATTAGAGATAAGTTCTGCTACAGCTTTTGCCAAATTCATGGTCTTTTCCTCAAGACTTTCTCTTATTCCGCCTTGACGGCCATCAATAATTGGACGAATTCCGATTTTTGGATAGTTTTTCATTATATATCAGGTTTTGTTATTAAAATAAGCAAAAGAACTTCACCTAAAATAAAAATATTATCTTTATTAAGTGCTTGTTTGGCGACAAAGATAAGAAATACGACAATAACCAATCATTGTTTTTTGATAAACCAACTTAGAATTAGTACACATAAAACACAAATAAACCTTAATAGCAATAACATTTATTAACAACAGACACATCCATCTACTTAAACAAAAGAAATATCAAAATAACATAAAATACAGAAAATAAACAACATACGACGTTTTAAAGTATATCAGTAAAAGACTGGTCTTCAAAATAAGCGCCAGTTTAGAATTATGGCAGCAAAGACATTATTCGTATGTCAAATAGTGTTTTTTTTCAAAAACCTTCTTTTGTATCTAATTTTTTAGTACTTTTGCCTTAGTTATAATTTTTACATTATTTAATTTATGGCTTATAATAATAATCACTTAGTCATAATGGCTGGCGGGGTTGGCAGCCGTTTTTGGCCAATGAGTACAACAGAAAAACCCAAACAGTTTATAGATGTATTAGGAGTAGGACGCTCCCTGCTACAACTAACATTCGACAGATTCAAGGGAATATGTTCTCCTGAAAACGTATGGGTTGTAACAAACCGCAGCTATAAAGACTTAGTTTTAGAACAACTACCGGAAATTCCGGTTACCAACATTTTATGTGAGCCATGCAGACGCAACACTGCTCCATGTATAGCATACGTGAGTTGGAGAATAAAATCCAAAGACCGTAATGCCAATATTGTTGTCACACCAAGCGATCATATAGTTACAAATTGCGAAGAGTTTAAAAGAGTCATATCTCAATGCCTCAAATTCACTAGTGAAACAGATGCGATAATAACTCTTGGAATGAAGCCTACGCGCCCGGAAACAGGTTATGGATATATTCAGGCAGACCTGTCGTCATGCTCTCCACGGAACAAAGAAATATTCAGAGTTGATTCTTTCCGAGAAAAGCCAGACTTAGAAACAGCAAAAAAATATATCCAAAACAAAAGTTATTTCTGGAATGCAGGAATATTCATTTGGAGCGTCAACACTATCGTAAATGCATTCCGCATTTATCAGCCTGCAATAAGCAAAATTTTCGAAAGCCTGCAGCCTGTATATGGCACTCCTAAAGAGCAGGAAGAAATCGACTTAAGATTCCCTGAGTGCGAAAACATATCGGTTGACTATGCAATTATGGAAAAAGCCGAGGAAATATTCGTATGTCCCGCTGATTTTGGCTGGAGCGATCTCGGCACATGGGGCTCATTGCTTGTTCAAACAAAAAAAGATCTTTACGGCAATGGAGTAATTGGAGAAAATGTCTCGCTTTTTGATACCCACAACTGCATCGTACATACTCTAGACAAAAAGAAAGTAGTTATTCAAGGACTAGACGGATACATTGTTGCAGACGACGGAAACAAGCTTTTAATTTGCAAGTTGTCTGAAGAACAGCGTATAAAACAATTTTCAAGCGACAATAAATAATTAAAGACACAAAAGATTAAAATGGAAAAAAAGATTGCATTAATTACCGGTATAACCGGTCAGGACGGTTCTTTCCTTGCCGAATTTCTAATTGAAAAAGGATACGAAGTTCATGGACTGCTCCGCCGTTCGTCTTCATTCAATACCGGACGTATTGAACATCTATACCTTGATGAATGGGTGAGAGACATGAAGAAATCAAGACTTGTAAACCTGCATTGGGCTGATATGACCGACTCGTCATCATTAATACGTATAATTGCAGAAATCAAACCTACCGAAATATATAATCTAGCGGCACAAAGTCATGTTAAAGTTTCTTTCGATGTCCCAGAATATACAGCAGATACAGATGCTGTAGGCGTATTAAGACTGCTTGAGGCAGTACGCATTTGCGGACTAGACAAGACATGCCGAATATATCAGGCTTCTACATCTGAACTTTATGGAAAAGTTCAAGAAGTGCCGCAAACTGAAACAACCCCATTCTACCCCCGATCTCCGTATTCTGTAGCCAAACTCTATGGTTTCTGGATTATGAAAAACTACCGCGAAAGCTATAATATGTATTGTTGCAATGGTATTCTTTTCAACCATGAAAGTGAACGCAGAGGAGAAAACTTCGTTACAAGAAAAATAACTCTTGCAGCCTGCCGTATTGCTCAAGGATTCCAGGACAAATTGTATCTCGGCAATCTTGATGCACAACGAGACTGGGGATATGCACGCGACTACGTTGAATGCATGTGGCTCATTCTACAGCAACCAGAGCCGGACGACTTTGTCATTGCTACAGGAGAAATGCACACTGTAAGAGAATTCTGTACATTAGCATTCAAAGAAGCAGGCATAGAACTCCGTTGGGAAGGTGAAGGTGTCAACGAAAAAGGTATTGACACCAAGACTGGCAAGACAATAGTTGAAGTTGACCCAAAATACTTCCGCCCGTGTGAGGTAGACCAACTATTAGGAAATCCGGCAAAGGCAAAAAAGATTCTCGGATGGAATCCAACAAAAACATCATTCCATGAATTAATAAGAATAATGGTACAACATGATATGAAGTTTGTGAAAAAACTCTATATCAAAGCACAAATGGCAGAATAAAGATGTTAGACAAAAATACAAAAATATTCGTTGCAGGCCACCACGGACTAGTGGGGTCTGCAATTTGGAATAATCTTAAGCAAAGGGGGTATAACAATCTGGTTGGACGCACGCATAAGGAACTAGACTTACTTGACCCAGTTGCTGTTAAAAGATTTTTTGACGAAGAACGTCCTGAAGCTGTAGTGTTAGCAGCTGCACATGTTGGAGGCATCATGGCCAACCTTAATTACAGGGCAGACTTCATCTATCAAAATCTTCAAATACAACAAAATGTCATTGGCGAAAGTTTCAAGCACAATGTTAAAAAATTGTTGTTCTTAGGAAGTACATGCATTTACCCAAAAATGGCACAACAGCCCATGAAGGAAAATGCCCTGCTAACATCTGAACTTGAATACACAAACGAGCCATATGCAATAGCAAAGATTGCGGGTTTAAAAATGTGTGAAAGTTTCAGTCTGCAATATGGATGCAATTACATTGCAGTAATGCCGACAAACCTATATGGTCCAAACGACAACTTCCATCTTGAAAATAGTCATGTTCTGCCTGCTATGTTACGTAAAATTTATTTGGCAAAATGCCTTAACGAAAACAATTGGGAAGCTGTTCGTAAAGACTTAAACTTAAGACCTGTTGAAGGAGTATGTGGACAAAACACGAATGAGGAAATACTAAATATTCTTGATAAATTCGGAATAACGCCACAGGCCGTAACATTATGGGGCACAGGAAGTCCAATGAGAGAATTTCTCTGGAGTGAAGAAATGGCAGACGCAAGCGTTTATGTTTTATTAAACGTAGATTTCAAAGACACATACTCGCCTAATGATAAAGAAATCAGAAACTGTCACATTAATGTCGGCACAGGCAAAGAAATAAGCATACGTGATGTTGCAGAAAAAGTAATGCATGAAATTGGCTTTAAAGGACAACTATTATGGGATGCGACAAAACCAGACGGAACTCCAAGAAAGCTTACAGATGTTACAAAACTGCACAATCTTGGATGGCATCATAAAATAGAGATAGATGAGGGCATCCACAAGCTTTACGAATGGTACAAACTAGGAATTTGCATCAATCATAAAAACTGAATTTATAAATAGCCATATTTACTTATAAGGAACAAGTTTACCAATATAGATTGGCAAGACAATAGGTAGAAACAAAATAAAAATCCATATCAGCACTGAATGTTGATATGGATTTTTCTTTGCGGCTGTCGTCATTTTAGACAAATGAACTTATCTGCAATGACATTAAATACGCCAAAAGATGTTGTGCAGCCGTTTTATATCGTCTGCACAACATCTATTAATTCAATATTTATTTGCAATACCAGCTAACAATAGTTTCATACAACTCCTGCTTGCCAGAAGTCTGCTTTGGCTCACCCTTCTCTTTTGCATATGCAACAATATCCTCAAGAGAAAGTTTGCCTTCTTCAAATTCCTTACCCTTACCAGAATCGAATGAAGAATAACGCTCCTTAACCATGTCACAAATTGGAGAGTTCTCAATCAGATTTGCTGCATTCTCCAAAGCACGGGCCATAGCATCCATTCCGCTGATATGAGCAATGAAGATATCCTCTGGATCTGTTGAATTACGACGCAATTTAGCATCAAAGTTAGAACCACCGTTTCCTAATCCGCCATTACGAATAATCTGCATCATTGCCTGAGTAAGCTCCCAGTTATCAATTGGGAACTGGTCTGTATCCCATCCGTTCTGATTATCACCACGGTTAGCATCAATGCTTCCAAGCATACCATTGTCAACAGCAACAGCAAGTTCATGCTCAAATGTATGACCTGCAAGTGTTGCATGGTTTACCTCAATATTAACCTTGAAATCTTTTTCAAGACCATGTGCACGGAGGAATCCGATAACAGTTTCTGTATCAACATCATACTGATGCTTTGTCGGTTCCATTGGTTTAGGTTCAATCAAGAATGTTCCTGTGAATCCTTTTGAGCGAGCATAATCACGAGCAGCTTTCAGCATATTTGCAAGATGCTCTTTCTCACGCTGCATCTGAGTATTCAAAAGGCTCATATAACCTTCGCGACCACCCCAGAATACATAGTTAGCACCTCCAAGCTTTATTGTTGCATCAATAGCGTTCTTTATCTGCACAGCGGCACGTGCAACAACATCAAAGTCAGGATTAGTTGCAGCACCATTCATGTATCTCTTATTACCAAAAACGTTTGCAGTACCCCACAGCAATTTGATATTTGTGCCCTTCATCTTTTCAAGAGCATAATCAGTGATTGCCTTCATACGAGCTTCATATTCCTCGATAGTCTCACCCTCGTCAACCAAGTCAACATCATGGAAGCAGAAATATTCTATGCCAAGTTTGTCCATTATTTCAAATCCGGCATCCATCTTGTCCTTAGCACGCTCAACTGCATCAGCTTTTTCATCCCATGCATATGTACGTGTCCCGCCACCAAACTGGTCACCGCTTGCTGCGCCTAATGTATGCCACCAAGCCATTGCAAACTTCAACCAATCTTTCATCTTCTTACCCATTATTACTTTTTCAGCATCATAATAATGATAAGCTAAAGGATTATTACTATCCTTACCTTCAAATTTAATTTTTCCTATCTGCGGAAAATACTCTTTTACCATAACCGTTATTTATTAATTTATTAAACCTAAATAATTATATCTCAAAATTACTAATCAATGATTAATTTGTTGCAATAAAGTCTCTTTCCATAATGAATAAGCCTGCAAATATTCTGCACGTCGTTTTTCATCCGGCTCTATAACTGCCAACTTCTTCAATGTTGCAAAAGCTTCATCATGATCTTTATATATGCCACAACCCATACCGGCTCCCTTGGCAGCTCCTACACTTCCGTCTGTTTCATAAAGTTCTATTGTAGCGCCACTAACTCCAGCTAAGGTATTACGAAACAACTCACTTAAGAACATATTGGCTTTACCTGCATGTATTTTATGTATATCCATACCCATCTGCTGCATTACCTCCATACCATAACAGAAACTGAAGACAATACCTTCCTGTGCTGCACGCATCAGGTGGGCTTTGCCATGCTTGTTGAAATTTACGCCATGGATAGAGCAGCCGATCTCTTTATTCTCAAGCACGCGCTCAGCTCCATTGCCAAAAGGAATGATTGTTATACCATCACTTCCAACCGGAACACTTGCCATCATATCATTCATATCTGAATATGAAATTCCTTCAGGTGCAACATTCCGGCGCATCCAAGCGTTTAATATTCCTGTTCCATTAATACACAACAAAACGCCAAGACGTTCCATATCCTTTTGGTAATTAACATGGGCAAAAGTATTAACTCGACTCTTAATGTCATAATTAGCTTCGCCCAAAACGCCATAAACGACACCTGAAGTACCAGCTGTAGACGCAATTTCACCCGGGTTAAACACATTAAGGCTAAGAGCGTTATTAGGTTGATCACCCGCCCTATAACTAATAGGTGTTCCTGCCTTCAAGCCTAATTCATTTGCAGCGGCCTCTGAGACTTCGCTCTGAATACTAAACGTCGGCACAATGTCAGCAATTAAGCTTTCATCAAAGCCGAAATAATCCAACAGGAATTTTGCAACTTTTTTATTCTTAAAGTCCCATAACATGCCTTCACTCAATCCGCTGATGGTAGTATTAATAGTACCGCTCAGTTTCATTGCGATGTAATCACCAGGCAACATTATCTTATATATCTTCTCGAACAGCTGCGGTTCATTCTCTTTCACCCATGCAAGCTTAGAAGCCGTAAAATTACCCGGCGAATTAAGCAAATGGCCAAGACACTCTTTGGGTCCTATATTTTCAAAAGCTTTTTCACCATAAGGCACAGCTCGAGAATCACACCAAATTATTGAAGGCCTCAATACATTCTGATTCTTATCAACACACACAAGGCCATGCATCTGATAAGATATACCAATTGCCTTAATATCTTCACCTTTAACAGATGAATCTGCCATAACCTTTTTCAAGCTGAGTTTTGCATTATCCCACCACATTTGAGGATCTTGTTCAGCCCAACCAGATTTCACGGCTATGATAGGTGCTTCCTTTTCTGGATAAAATGCTGATGCGACACATACGCCGCTATCTGAATCTACTAAAGATGCCTTTACTGAAGAGCTTCCGACATCAAAACCTAACAAATATCTACCAGACATAATAAAAATACTTTTTATATTAAAGACGATTTAGAAATGCATTTCCCTTGAATTTATGATTTTTTTGTATCTTAAAGTGTCTTAAAATAATGACAAAGACAAGTCTTCATGTTTATTTTCAGGCTCTTCTTTTTCTTCGTCATCACAAAATTCAAATTGCAGTTGAAGAGACATTTTAGAAGAATTATTGATGCGATACACTCCACGCTCATCTGTCTTCTCAATAATAGAATCAGGCACTTTACTTGTACGGATCAAATATGATGAAACATAACGGTAGACGTCTTCAAACGACACGACATTGAAGAATCCGTTGTTATGATTATAGACATGCCTTGCTATCTTTTTCACGCTCAAGCCTTTAGGCCCGGCCTCGTTAAGAATAAAGATGATATCGCGGTCGTAGCTCATAGTATTATGATAATAAAAAAGGACCGGTAAGAAAATATTACCAGCCCTTTTTAAATATTCTTTCTACAGATTAAGCTAATGTAATCTTGTTCTCTGCATCTTTTATCTTACCCTCTTTAAAGAGCCAGCCCATACCGAGCAAAGTCTCTTCTGAGGTAATTTTAGCTGCTTTAGCAATCTCAGCAACGCTCAAGGGCTTTTCAGCTGTAGCTAAGGCCTGATATACATCGCCAGCCTTAAATCCTACTGTTTCTGCATTAATCTCTAATTCAACTTTCTTTGCAGTACTTCTCTTCGGTGCTGCTTTCTTCTCAACAGCTTTTGTTGCAGCTGTCTTTCTTACACTTACGTTCTTCTCTGTCATAATTCAAGTAAAACACATTAAGATCGACAATGTCTAAAAGACATACAATCTTTTCAAATTCTCGATGCAAATATAGTGATTTTATTCAAATTATTAAAAATTTTATCAAGAAAAATCGTATTCAACACATTAAGTGCTTTTTTAATATCAATTTTCTTGACTTAAATCAACCTTTATCTGCAGCTCATCCAGCTGTTTCTCATCAAGAGCAGACGGCGCATCCAACATGACATCACGTCCACTGTTATTCTTCGGGAACGCAATACAATCACGTATACTGTCTAATCCTGCCATTACAGAAACAAAACGATCAAGGCCAAAAGCCAATCCTGCATGAGGAGGTGCGCCATACTTAAATGCATTTATCAAGAAGCCGAACTGAGCCATCGCACGCTCCGGCGTGAAGCCCAATATCTTAAACATACGCTCTTGCAGACGTCCGTCATGGATACGAAGGCTTCCTCCACCCAATTCAATACCATTGCAAACGAAATCATACGCCTTAGCACGCACTCTTTCCGGATGCTCTTCCAATAATGGAATATCATCAGGATTTGGCATTGTAAACGGATGATGAGTAGACATCAGGCGCTGTTCCTCATCGCTCCACTCAAACAGCGGGAAGTCAATAATCCACAGACATTCAAATTTATTCTTGTCACGCAAGCCAAGCCTGTCGCCCATTTCCAATCTAAGGCTACAGAGCTGAACACGTGTCTTGTTTGCATTATCACCACTAAGAATCAATACCAGGTCACCATTACCTGCACCCATCACTTCTTTAAGTTTCTGCAAGACATCTGCATCATAGAACTTATCTATGCTGCTTTTTACAGAACCGTCTTCATTAAACTTAACCCAAACAAGTCCTTTAGCACCAACTTGCGGTTTCTTTACGAAATCGGTCAGCTGATCTATCTGCTTTCTTGTATAAGAAGCACAGCCCGGCACACAGATTCCGCCAATATATTCTGCACTATTGAACACCTCGAACGAGCCTGTGCCCTTTAGAGTATCCATTAGTTCAACGAATTCCATTCCAAAACGCAAGTCTGGCTTATCGCTTCCAAATCTGCGCATTGCCTCATGCCATGTCATTTGCTGGAGTTTGGCCGGTAATTCCACACCACGTATTTCCTTAAACAAGTGGCGTGCCATATCTTCAAAAAGATTGATAACATCATCCTGATCAACAAAAGACATCTCACAGTCTATCTGTGTGAACTCAGGCTGACGGTCGGCACGAAGATCTTCGTCACGGAAACACTTTGCTATCTGGAAGTATCTGTCAAATCCGCTCACCATAAGCAACTGCTTCAGAGTCTGCGGACTTTGTGGCAATGCGTAGAACTGTCCTGGATTCATGCGTGAAGGCACAACAAAATCTCGTGCACCTTCAGGAGTGCTACCTATTAATATAGGTGTCTCAACCTCAATAAAATCTTTTGAATCCAAGAAGTTGCGTATCAATATTGTCATACGGTGGCGCAATTCAAGATTCTTGCGGACGCATGAACGGCGCAAGTCCAAATAGCGATATTTCATTCTTATATCATCACCACCATCTGTATTATCCTCTATTGTAAACGGCGGCGTGATGCTTTCACTCAGGACATTCATCTCAGAGACGATAATCTCTATATCACCAGTAGGCAGATTCTTGTTCTTGCTCTCGCGTTCGTTTACAAGTCCTGTAGCCTGTATACAAAACTCACGTCCAAGTTTGTTGGCTGCAGCACACAGCTCAACATTGTCGTTTTCATTAAAGACAAGCTGTGTAATACCATATCGGTCACGGATATCGACAAATGTCATTCCGCCCATTTTACGGATGCGCTGAACCCATCCGGCCAGAGTAACTGTCTTGCCAGCATCAGACAAGCGCAATTC
The DNA here is from genome assembly GCF_000431195.1 of Prevotella sp. CAG:255. Classification (NCBI taxonomy): domain Bacteria; kingdom Pseudomonadati; phylum Bacteroidota; class Bacteroidia; order Bacteroidales; family Prevotellaceae; genus Prevotella; species Prevotella sp. CAG:255. The sequence goes on from NZ_HF986805.1 coordinate 59,828, forward strand.
CCCACATGTATTTGTTCTATACATAAACTTACAAATTACTTTAATTATGATGCAAAAGTACAAAAAATGACCGAATGAACAAATTTTAAATGGCTAAAAGTAAAATTACACTCTATGATAGTATAAATTTCAACTGTTTAAACCGAGCAGGCATCCGTTCAGCGGCTTATACAGATAACTCTTTTTAAGATGAAGAACACAAAAAATCTCCAACTTTTAGAGGAACAAATACGCAGCACTATCAGCCAAAAATTTCAAAATTGCAAACTAGCAAGCAACTCCCAAACATCCCTCTGACAATTATAATAAATACATAAAAAAACAGAAAACTTTTTGGTTAAAAGCCTCTGAAAACGCCATTATTTTTTACATGAATGTATTTCCTTTAGAAAATCGCGAAAAACTTCATTTTTCGTATTTCACTACATATCAATGGGTTAGCACAGAATATCTAATTACCTGATACATTCTCCAATACAAAACATGCCCTTTTACACAGCAAAAAGCATGGTTTCAGGACACAAAAGCAATGCTTTAACCGATAAAAAACAATGAATTTACGCCTAAAAACAATAACATCACACAGACTTCGACAACAAAAACAATAAAAAAGGTTATAAAAACACGAAAAACGTCCACCAACATTTAATTTATGTTACGACGCTTTTTCTATTTTAGAGAAAACTTTTTGCAAAATAACAGCACAAAATCAGTAATAAAATTTTACCATACCAGACTTAAAAATACAATTTACAAATTAAGGCTAAAACGAATAATCGCGCAATCATCCCAAACCAAAATAATTAAAGATATTTCCCCTTTATCCTAGAACTGATAAAAACAGGCACGAAATGGCATGCCCATAAAACATGCAGCCAACTACCCCGTTTGACAAAAATATATTACAAAACGAATTTGAATATAATCTTACAATCAAATCATAATTAATTAACACAAAATAAATCATCGATTATATATTTTATAAAAAAAAGATGTAAATTTGCTGCAAAAAATTATTATTAACCGAATAAAAATGAAAAAGATCCTATTCATTTCAATGTTGCTGATACTTTGCATAAGCAATGCAGCAGCACAAAAGACGGCAGAAATTAAGTTTGACAAGCAAACTTATAATTTCGGCAAATTTTCAGAAAGTAATCCCGTACAAAAGTGTACATTTAACTTTACCAACGTGGGAGATGCCCCACTCGTAATAAACCAAGCAATGGCCAGCTGTGGATGCACAGTTCCATCATACACTAAAGCTCCAATAGCTCCCGGCGGAAAGGGAACAGTGACAGTGACATACAACGGCAAAGGCAAATTTCCTGGACATTTTAAGAAATCAATCACAATAAAGTCTAACGCAAAGAATGAAATTGTGCGCTTATATGTAGAAGGCACAATGGAAGAAGCAAAATAAATAAAAAGGGAGCATTGAGCTCCCTTTTTTATTATCATTATATCATAAGAATATTCATCACTAACCTTATTCACATCAAAATGAATATGCAAAACCTATTGAGGCATATTCTTTAAACTGCCAATATCCATAGTCATCATGGCGCACTGACGATCCGTCGTCAAATCTCGGATATATGAAGATATTTGTCGAGATATATTTATTAAACTGGAATGTAAAAGTGTTTTCCCATTCTACTTCAGTTCGTTCATAAGTCGTATAACCATAAAGACGGGTCTTCCATTTAATCAAATCCGAAAAAGCCCATGTCAAATCTATCGTACATTCAGAACCCACATCATTCATTGTATGCGAACCTTCCTCTAGTCCATATCTTGTTGCAAGCGATTTTCGTCCGACATATCTGAAGTTGTATGCAATAGGAGCCATCTGCAAAGATCCTGTTAGCTTTCCGTTAAAAGCGTTTACCGAATAGCTCATACCCAAAGATAAGTTTATATTCAACGGCGATAAAATATCTGAATATACCTCAGGATCGTTGCTCTTATAGCCACGCATAAACTGGGTATATGCGATAAGCTGCAATGTATAATACCAATTCTTGCTTGCCTGAAGTCCCAATTTACCCGTATATCTTATAAGGTCCTCTGTAGTCTTAAAGTTATGCAGTGTGTCTCCGCTTGAGGTTTGGAATCCTAATTTAAGCTCAAGCTTATTTTCGAACTTAACCTTTTGTTTATTATTGTAATTCGCTTGTAGCGTGGTACTTGCAACCATTGAATAATTGCTTTCGCCACCTTTATACCAGTTACTTGAGACATAATTTTGCAGGAACTGCAAATAGTAGTCACCGCCAAAAGTCCAAAAGTTCGGTTTCTCTATGACAATTTCAACAGGAGCGTCAAGGCTTACGTCCGGTGCGGAAGCCTCTTCCCTAGAATAATCAACCTTATGACGTATTGGCGAAGTTATCTCTTCATGCAAAGAGCCTATTTTGCTTAAGTCACTTTCCGTATTTACAACATATTCCGGATGATTAACATAAACAGACATCAACGCATCATCAATAGCGCTGCTCACATCATCAACACCCTTGTACTTATCATTAATGCTAAAAGTATGACCAGCTACAGAATAATAAAATGTCAGAGGAGCAAAAACGCGGAAAAAGCGGGCATCAGATCCTGCATCATCATCCAAAGTATCAGCTGCATACATTAAAGAATCCATATGGACTTTACACGCTTTAAGCGAATCAATATACGAAGCCACGATGAAAGAATCTCTGCTTATGTTTCGGCCATTATGATGCTTAATAGGCGCTCCGAAACAAGACACCGCACAGAAGAACTCCAAGATTATTAATATCAATATTTGCTTATGTTTCATACTTTTAGCACTTTTTGCGTGCAAAGTTAGTATTAATATTCAAAAACAGAACATTAATGGCTGTTTTTTTCAACACACACGAAACTATTAAAATTAAGAGATTATAATTTTGGCATATCAGCATTTTTTCTTAATTTTGCACCTTGTATATTAGTATTAATAAATAACCAAAATATTATAATCGTGGCAGAGACAAAGTATATATTCGTTACCGGCGGTGTAGCTTCCTCTCTTGGAAAAGGAATAATATCGTCATCAATAGGCAAACTTCTTCAGGCCAGAGGATACAACATCACTATCCAAAAGTTCGACCCATACATCAACATTGACCCGGGTACGCTGAACCCTTATGAACATGGCGAATGTTATGTAACAGTGGATGGCCACGAGGCAGACCTTGACCTCGGACATTACGAACGTTTTACCGGTATTCAGACAACCAAAGCCAATAACCTTACAACAGGCCGTATATATAAGGCCGTCATAGACAAAGAGCGCCGTGGCGACTATTTGGGAAAGACAATACAGGTAATCCCCCATATCACAGATGAAATAAAGCGCAACGTAATGTTGCTTGGCAAGAAGAACAACTATGACTTCGTAATTACAGAAATCGGAGGTACAGTAGGAGATATTGAAGGCTTGCCATTCTTAGAAAGTATCAGACAGCTAAAATGGGAACTTGGCAAGAGGGCTCTTTGTGTCCATCTTACTTATATTCCTTATTTGGCTGCAGCCAAAGAATTAAAGACAAAACCGACTCAGCACTCAGTCAAAGAGCTGCAAAGCGTTGGTATCCAGCCGGATATCCTTGTGTTAAGAACCGAGCATCCAATAAACGACAATATCAGAAAGAAAGTTGCAAACTTCTGTAATGTTGACGCTGACGCAGTAGTACAAAGTGTCGACATGCCGACAATATACGAAGTTCCGGTAAGGATGCAGGAACAAAAGCTTGACGAAACAATATTGCGCAAAATGGGTGAACCTGTTGGTGAAACACCGACATTAGGTCCATGGCGTTCATTCTTGGAACGTAGACATAAAGCAACAGAAATCGTAAATATCGGACTTGTTGGAAAATATGACCTGCAGGATGCATACAAGAGTATCCTGGAGAGTCTGTCACAGGCAGGAACATATAACGATTACAAAGTCAAAACGACATTCATAAACAGCGAAAAGATTACAGAAGACAATGTTGCCGAAAAGCTTAAAGATATGGACGGTATTGTTATTTGCCCGGGATTCGGTCAAAGAGGAATAGAAGGAAAGATTGTCGCTGCACATTACACACGTACACATGACATTCCAACATTCGGTATATGTCTGGGTATGCAAATGATGGTAATTGAATTTGCACGTAATGTCCTTGGATACGAAGATGCCAACAGTCGAGAGATGGACGAGAAGACAGAACATAATGTCATTGATATTATGGAAGACCAGAAAAACATCACAAACATGGGCGGCACGATGCGACTTGGTGCTTATGAGTGTATTTTGAAACAAGGCTCACGCGTATTCGATATCTATAAGAAAGAATATATCCAGGAGCGTCATCGTCATCGTTATGAATTCAACAACGATTTCGAACAAGAATACGAAAGAGCCGGAATGAAGTGTGTTGGCCGTAATCCGGAAAGCAACCTGATTGAAATAGTTGAAATACCAGGATTGAAATGGTATATCGGCACACAATTCCATCCGGAATATTCAAGCACAGTACTTCATCCACATCCGCTGTTCCTTGATTTTATCAAAAAGGCTATAGAGAACAAAAAAAGCAAAAATTGATATATTATTAAAAGGTAAAAGAATAAAAATAACACCATAGAGAGAAACAAAAGATGGATAAGAATACAATCATTGGCTTTGTTCTCATCGCTGCTCTGCTAATCGGCTTCAGCTGGTATACTCAACCATCTGAAGAAGATATTGCCAAACAACGTATGCAAGACTCGATAACAGCTCTTGCAAAGAAAAAAGCCGAAGAAAGCCGTAACGCTGAGGCACAAGCCTCTAATCAGAATGCACAAAATAATGTAAATGCAGATACTACAGCTGTTTTCTATAAGTCGTTAAGCGGTAAAGCTCAAAACATTATTTTGAAGAATTCAAAATTAGAGCTTACACTCAGCACAAAAGGCGGTACTGTTGAAAAAGCTGTAATAAAGGACTTTAAAGATAACAAGGGCAATAAAGACCTTACTCTTTTTGACAGTAAAGATCAGTCTTTAAAATTCATGCTTGAAGGTAAAGAAACAAATATCATAACAAGCGATCTATACTTTACACCTTCAAACATTACAGACTCAACAGTTACAATGACTGCTGTTGGCTCTAATGGAAGATCCTTAGTAATGAATTATAAGCTTGGCAAGAACTATCTGCTACATTTCTCTTTAAAAGCAAATGGAATGAGCGGACTTTTCTCACCAAACTACAACAAACTTGACATCGAATGGACAGACCACTGCCGCCAACAAGAAAAGGGCTTTACCTTTGAAAACAGGTATGCATCTCTTACTTATCATTTCACGGATGGAGGTACTGACTATATTAGCGAGACAAGTGAAAAGGTTGATGAGAAAATAGAAGACGCCATCGACTGGGTTGCCTTCAAGAACCAGTTCTTCAGTGCAGTAATGATTGCAAAGGACGATTTGGGAACAAACTCATTAATGACAAGCATTCCACAGGAAAAAGGTTCTGGCTACCTGAAACAATATGGTGCAAAGGTCAAGACATCATTTGACCCAACAGGCAATAATTCAACTGAACTTGAATTCTATTATGGTCCCAACGACTTCAGACTGTTGCAAAAGATTGAAAAAGAAAGCACATTCAACAAAGATTTAGAGCTTCACCGCTTGGTATATCTTGGATGGCCTTTGTTCCGTATAATTAACCGTTGGTTCACCTTATACGTGTTCGACTGGCTTACAGGCTTGAACATCAATATGGGTATTGTCCTTATACTGATCACACTTTTACTTAAGGTAATAACTTATCCTTTGGTCAAGAAGAGCTACATGTCTTCAGCAAAGATGAGAGTTTTAAAACCAAAACTTGAAGAAGCGACCAAACAATACAACAAGCCTGAAGACCAGATGCAGAAGCAGCAGGCAATGATGGCACTATACGCCAAATATGGTGTAAGTCCATTGAGCGGCTGTCTCCCAATGTTAATACAGATGCCTATCTGGATTGCCATGTTCAACTTTGTCCCCAATGCGATACAGCTACGTGGTGAAAGTTTCTTATGGATAAGTGACTTGTCAACATACGATCCGATAATCGAATGGCATAACAACATATGGCTCATAGGTGATCACCTGAGTTTAACATGTATTCTATTCTGTGTAGCAAACGTTTTGTATTCAATAATGACAATACGTCAGCAGAAAGACCAGATGGTCGGAGCTCAGGCTGAACAAATGAAGATGATGCAATGGATGACTTATCTGATGCCAGTTATGTTCTTCTTCATGTTCAACGACTATTCATCAGGCCTTAACTTCTATTACTTTGTATCTTTGTTCTTCAGTGCTGCCATCATGTGGACTTTGCGCAAGACTACAAACGATGAAAAATTGTTGAGTATTCTTGAAGCAAGATATCAGGAAAACAAAAACAATCCTAAAAAGATTAGCGGCTTGGCGGCAAGACTCGAAGCCATGCAAAAACAGGCAGAGGAGTTAAAACGCCAACGCGAGGCACAAGACAAAATGAGAAAATAGGAAAAAACACATTTATAAATTAATAGGGGCATGCAAAAGTATGCCCCTATATTCTAAAAACACTAAATTTATGAACAAAGCAACAATCTTAGCAACCGCACTTTCAATTTGTTGTAGTTCGGTTAACGCACAAGAAAATGCGAGCTTCATCGGTAAAAGTAACATCACCTTGCAAAGTGATCTAATGACACCTGAGGCTCTGTGGGCAATGGGTCGAATCGGCACAGCACAGGCCTCGCCAGATGGAAAACACATTATCTACCAAGTAGGTTATTACAGTGTAAAACAAAACAAAGGCCATCAAGTAATCTACATTATGGATTCTGATGGAAAGAATAACAAAATGCTGACTACGTCTGCAAAAAGTGAGACGGATGCAGTATGGATAAAAGACGGTCAGAAAATTGCTTTTTTATGTGACGGCCAAATATGGGAAATGAATCCTGACGGAAGCGGCAGAAAGCAACTTACAAACGACAAAACAGGTATTGACGGATTTAAATTTTCTCCTGACGAAAAGTATGTTATACTTATCAAACAAATCCCATACCATGGAATTATAAAAGAAAAGCCAGAAGACTTACCTTTAACAACAGGAAGAGTCATCACAGATATGAATTACAGACACTGGGATGAATATGTTGAATCTATCCCCCACCCTTATCTGGCTGAAGTAACGTCAAACGGCATTGGAGAAGGCACTGATATAATGAAAGGTGAACCATACGAATGTCCTGTTAAGCCTTTCGGAGGTGCAGAGCAGCTAGCATGGAGCACTGACTCAAAAACAATTGCATATACTTCAAGAAAGAAGACCGGAATAAATTATGCAATTTCAACTGACACAGATATATATCTTTATAATATAGAGTCTAAACAGACTGTAAATATTTGCAAGCCTGCAAATTACAAAGAGCCTGAAATCAACATGACAAAGTCTATGAAAAACCAGGCTGTTAACTCTGAAGAAAATCTTAAAAACAACCCTGGATATGACGTAAATCCAAAATTCTCTCCCAACGGCCTATATGTCGCATGGTTAAGCATGGCACGCAACGGATATGAAAGCGACCGTAACAGACTTTGTGTCTATAACCTAAAAACTGGAGAAAAAACATATACAACAGAGTCATTCGACTCTAATGTCGATGATTTCTGCTGGTCTGCAGATTCAAAAACTTTATATTTCCTCGGCATTTGGCATGGTTGTGAGAACATATATCAGACCAATCTTAAGGGCAATGTAATGCAACTTACAGACGGTTGGAATGATTATGGCTCAGTTCAGATGCTTAATGACGGCAAAAAACTGCTAGCAGAGAGACACAGCATGTCTCAAGCATCTGAGTTATACATAGTAACTCCTGGCAAAAAAGAAAAGACAGCAAAAGTTGAACAAATAACATTTGAAAATAAGCATCTGTATGATCAAATGACATTTGGCAAAATTCAACAGCGCTGGACAAAGACAACAGATGGAAAAGACATGATGTATTGGATCATACTTCCGGCACACTTCGATGCAACAAAGAAGTATCCTACCCTACTGTTCTGCGAAGGCGGTCCGCAAAGCCCTGTTTCACAATTTTGGAGCTACCGATGGAACATGCAGATAATGGCGGCCAACGGTTATGTTGTAATAGCTCCGAACAGAAGAGGTCTGCCAGGCTTCGGCAGTGAATGGAATGAGGAAATTTCAGGCGACTGGACCGGCCAGTGCATGAATGACTATCTAAGTGCAATTGATGATGCATGCAAGAATCTCCCGTTCGTAGACAAGGATCGTCTCGGTGCTGTTGGTGCAAGCTTCGGAGGCTTCAGCGTATATTATCTTGCCGGACATCACAACAAGCGTTTCAAGTGTTTTATCGCTCATGACGGTGCTTTCAATCTAGAATCAATGTACACTGATACAGAAGAAGCTTGGTTCAGCAACTGGGAGTATGATGATGCATTCTGGAACAAGGACATGACAGAAAATGCAAAGAGAACATATGCCAACTCACCACACAAGTTTGTAGACAAATGGGACACACCTATATTGTGTATTCACGGAGAAAAAGACTACCGCATCAATGCGAACCAAGGTATGGGTGCATTTAATGCTGCTCGCATGAGAGGTATTCCTGCTGAG
>NZ_HF986805.1:68545-90311 GCF_000431195.1 Prevotella sp. CAG:255
CTGAGCTTCTGCTTTTCCCCGATGAAAACCACTGGGTGCTGAAGCCACAAAATGGCGTACTTTGGCAAAGAACTTTCTTCAACTGGCTTGACCGCTGGCTGAAATAATTTAAACACCGAAATAATTAACAGTAAAAATAAAAGAAAACAATGACAGAAGCAATTCAAAGAAAGCTGAATGATTCAGCCGCAGCGCGCTGGACAGCTTTGGTGTTAATAGCATTGGCAATGTTTTTTGCCTATATGTTTGTTGACGTAATGTCGCCATTACAGTCGCTGATCGAATCAGAAAGAGGCTGGGACAGTGGAGTTTTCGGAACATACGCCGCTTCGGAATACATCCTTAACGTGTGTGGTTTTCTTATCCTTGCAGGTATCATCCTCGATAAGTGCGGAATAAGATTCACTGGTATATTGTCAACATCATTAATGGTTATAGGCGCCTCTATAAAATATATTGGTGTAAGTGACTGGTTCCAGGCAACAGCCATGTGCAGCTGGCTTGACTCATGGTGGACAACACTGCCCGGAAGTGCAAAAATGGCATCATTTGGTTTCATGGTGTTCGGCTGTGGCTGTGAGATGGCAGGTATAACAGTGTCAAAAGCAATAGCAAAATGGTTCAAGGGCAAAGAAATGGCCTTGGCAATGGGACTTGAAATGGCAATTGCACGTCTTGGCGTGTTTGCTGTATTCTCTGTTTCACCTAAAATTGCTACACAGTTCGACAACTCTGTTGTGGCACCAATAGCATTCTGTACCGTTCTTTTGATTATCGGCCTTATCAACTTTATTGTGTTCTCCGTAATGGACGCAAAACTGGACAAACAGCTTGGAGAGGCTAATTCAGACGAACCAACTGAAGAATTTAAAGTAAGCGACCTCGGACGTATATTCAGCAGCAAGATGTTCTGGATTGTAGCATTACTGTGTGTACTTTACTATTCTGCAATTTTCCCGTTCCAAAGATATGCAACAAACTATCTTGAAGTAACACTGCACATTGAAAAAGAAGCTGCAGCAGATTTGTTCAGATGGTTCCCGATTCTCGCAATGATACTGACTCCTGTGCTTGGTTCATTCCTTGACCACAAGGGAAAAGGCGCAACAATGCTTATGCTCGGTTCACTTATAATGATAGCATGCCACCTCAGCTTTGCATTCTTGTTGCCAATCTATCCTAACGAATGGTTCGCACTTCTCATTATAGTAATTCTCGGCGTTTCGTTCTCTTTGGTTCCCGCAGCATTATGGCCAAGTGTTCCGAAGATTATAGACCCGGTAATTTTAGGAAGTGCATACTCTCTTATTTTCTGGATACAGAATATAGGTCTATGTTTCGTTCCCCTTATAATAGGTATGACTCTGAAAGCTACAGGCGGCTACTTGGTTCCGATGCTTATATTCGCATCATTAGGAGTACTGGCATTGATTCTAAGCTTCGCCCTTAAAGCTTTCGACAAGAAGAAAGGCTTCGGACTTGAAGAACCTAACATAAAAGAATAAGTTGCACATAATAACGTTATCAAGCAACTGAATGCTTAATATACATGAAAAAAGAATGCTGGATTTATTTCTTAAATCCAGCATTCTTTTTGTTTAAACACAACACACAATATTTTGACACATCAGAAAATCTTCACATATGCGTACCAAGACGCACTTTATGACATCTGGTATACGATAAAAACAGAATCAGTTAATATATGATTATCAACAACAAATCTCTTTCAATTTCAGAGTAAAAAATCAGGACAAAAATATTTTTCAATCTAGAAAATCAACATATAATAAATTCTAAATTTACCTTGTACATGCACACGATTAATTAACCTTTATTTACACTATTCGAATTTAAGCATAAAAAATCAACCCATTTATGAGAATAAAACAATGATTATGAACTATAAAATCAAGCAAATTGCAAGCTAAAACCACTGAGTTTGCAATGCTAAAGCATTGATTTTAGCATAAAGAGGAGTATCCATCGATGGTCTAAACGGCATAAAGCCCTATCAATCAGCGTATTACTAAAATTATAACATTTTACTACTTTTTGTCCAAAACACAAGACTCAATTACAAATAATTAAATCTGAGAGCGTCAAAATTCATTTAAAGCAACAATACACGACAAAATATCCTTACAAAAAGGACATTATATAAAAACAAAAAGCATGACATAAAATTTTATGCCATGCCTATCGTTTAATATCTAATTCCGGACAGAACAAATAAGTTGATTACATTCATAAGTAATCACTAACCTAAATCCCCGGATATAAAGTTCTTAACCTCACCCATGTTTATTGATCAATGAATCTGAAACAGATATAATCACAATAAACATAAATGCACCTTACCCATTATATAATCAGAACGGTAAATCATCTTCACTCTCACCTTCTTGCTGCGGCGGGAAAGGAGCAGCCTCTGAAGCCGGCTGAGTTTCTGCAGATACTGGAGCCTGAGGCGCAGCAACCGGAGCTGTATAAGGCATTCCCTGTGTAGCATTCATTTGTGCAGCAGCTGCATTCGGATCAATACGCTCCACTTTCCAAGCACGCAAAGAGTTGAACCAACGGCCCTGATATTCGTGTGCATCAATATCAAAACTTACACGCAATTCCTCACCACTCTGAATATTGAACATTTGTATTTTGTCTGCACCGAAAACATTGAAGCAACATTTCTTTGGATAAGCCTCATGAGTCTCTATTACATAGTCTTGTGATTTCCACTGTGTTCCTCTGGCAGAAACGCCTTCTCTTGCAGGAAGAACAACTATAATTTTTCCTTCAATCTCCATTTCTTTATATATTATTTGTTTCTATTTTTTTGAATTGCGAAATTACTAAAATACTCGTAAATAAAGAAATTTTTACACGTTTTTTTTGTTTTAGAGTTTGCTTTTTTGTATTTTTGTGTCCTATTAATTACGCAGATAAAACGAATAATAATATTAAATAATGAGACTTACAATATCAAGCACGGCTTTAGCCAGCCGCCTATCGGCTTTATCAAAAGTGTTCAGCAGTAAAAATTCATTGCCTATATTGGATTGCTACTTATTTGAGGTAAACGGCAATAATCTGACAATAACTGCATCAGACAGCGAAAACATTATGACAACGAACATACAACTCGACGAAACATGTGACAGCGGTGTGTTCGCAGTCAACAACCAAACCATTTTAGATGCCGTAAAGGAGCTACCGGAACAGCCACTGACACTAGATGTTGACATGACGACATTTGCAATAAAGGTGATATATCAGAATGGTGTATACAACTTTACAGGACAGAGCGGTGAAGAGTTTCCAAAGTTCCAGTCACTCCCCGAAAATGCGACGTCTATAATAATCGACTCTAAAACACTTAACAACGATATTTCACGCTCGATATTCGCAACCGCCAACGAAGAGCTGCGCCCGGTGATGAATGGTATCTTTTTCGACCTGAGCCAAGACACATTGGCAATAGTTGCCAGTGACGGACATAAACTCGTAAAGACAAAGAGCAAGAACATAAAGTCAGACAATCCTCTGTCATTCATCTTACCCAAGAAACCTGCAACATTATTAAAAAATGTACTGCAGAAAAATGATGATGACATAATAATCAGATTTGATGACCGCAATGCAAACATTATATTCTCGGACGGAACGTTATCTTGCCGCCTGATTGAAGGACGCTACCCGAACTACAACTCCGTAATACCACAAGACAACCCTAACCAGCTTACGATAGACAGACTTGTACTTATAGGAGTTTTAAAGCGTGTTCTACCATTTGCAAGCGACAGCAGCCAACAGATAAGACTGCATATCGAAATGGGCAAAGTAGTTATATCATCAGAGGATGTTGACTTCTACACAAGCGCACAAGAAGAGATTGTATGCGATTATAACGGCAACATAATGGACATCGGCTTCAAGGGTACTTCACTGATGGAAATATTAAGCCATCTTGACTGTGAAGAGGTTGTATTAAAGTTGGCAGACCCAAGTCGCCCCTGCCTGATACTTCCGGCAGAACAGCCTGAAAATGAAGATATACTGATGCTTATCATGCCAATGTTATTAAACGATTAATCAGAAGAATGAAATTAAATCTTACAAAGCCCCTGATTGTCTTCGACCTGGAGACAACAGGGCTTGATCTTGTTAAAGACAGAATTATACAGATTTCTTATATTAAGGTATATCCTGACGGTAAGGAGGAACGCTCAAACCAGTTTGTAAACCCCGAAAGAAGTATTCCGCAGGAAGTTGTGGACATTACAGGCATTACAGATGCAGACGTAGCAAATGCCCCTACATTCAAGATGCTTGCAGCAGATTTGGCAAACAAGTTTCAAGGATGTGACTTTGCCGGATTCAACTCAAACCATTTTGACGTGCCTATGCTTGCCGAGGAATTTCTGCGCGCAGGCATCGACTTTGACTTTTCAAAATGTAATCTGATTGACGTTCAGACAATATTCCACAAGATGGAACGCCGAAATCTGGCAGCAGCATATAAATTCTATTGCGGCAGAAAGATGGAAGACGACTTTGTGGCTCATAAAGCTGATCAGGATACTGAAGCTACATACAGAGTGCTGCAAGGAGAGCTCGACATGTATGCCCCCGGAAAACAGGAAGAGCCTGAACGTCAGCTAAACAACGACATGAACGAGCTTGCAGAATTCTCAAAGCTCAACAATAACGTTGATTTCGCCGGACGTATCATTTGGAAAGAAATGAAGGATGCCAACGGAAATGTCCTTACAGATTCTGACGGCAATCCACGTATGCAGGAAGTTTTCAATTTTGGCAAATACAAAGGATGGAGTGTTGCAGAAGTACTAAACCGCGACCCGGGATATTTCAGCTGGATGCTCAGCAGCGACTTCACATACAACACCAAACAAGTGCTTACACGAATACGCCTAAGAGAATTCAACAAGCGATAAACTCTAGGGTAAGAAATAAAATAACACAATATCATATATAAAGACAACATGTTGAAAGGTAAGAAAATTGTACTTGGCATAACAGGCAGTATTGCAGCATATAAAGCATGCCTCATAATCAGAGGACTTATAAAACAAGGTGCTGAGGTGCAGACCGTTATAACTCCGGCAGGAAAGGAGTTCATAACACCAATAACATTATCAGCACTTACGCATAAGCCTGTCATCAGCGAATTTTTCTCTCAACGTGACGGCACATGGAACTCACACGTTGACATAGGTCTTTGGGCCGATGCTATGCTGATTGCTCCATGCACGGCAAGTACAATAGGAAAAATGGCCAACGGAATAGCAGACAACATGCTTATAACGACATACTTATCGATGAAAGCACCTGTGTTTGTCGCTCCGGCAATGGACCTTGACATGTTCGCACACCCTTCAACACAACAAAATATCAAGCGTCTGCAGTCATATGGCAATATCATCATTGAACCGCAAAGCGGCTTCCTTGCAAGCGGCCTGGAAGGCAAGGGAAGAATGGAGGAGCCGGAAGAAATTGTAAGATATCTTGATGAATTCTTTGATGAGAACAAAGATACGCTGAAGGGAAAAAAAATAATGATAACAGCCGGTCCGACTTATGAAAAGATAGACCCGGTAAGATTTGTCGGCAACTACTCTAGCGGGAAAATGGGATTTGCCATGGCTGAAGAATGCCGCAGACGCGGTGCTGAGGTTACATTAATAAGCGGACCTGTTGGTATTGAATGCTCTAAAAAGATAAAACGCATCAATGTAGAAAGCTGTAACGAGATGTATAATGCAGCCGTCACAGAGTTTAAAGATTGCCACGCCGCAATATTGTGTGCAGCTGTAGCCGACTTTCGCCCTATATCTATCGCAGAAAATAAGATTAAGCGCGAAAAAGATAATCTTAACATACAGCTATGCCCAACAAATGACATCGCAGCAGAACTAGGACGTATAAAGACTGATGAACAGATTTTGGTTGGCTTCGCATTGGAAACAAACAATGAAGAAATTAATGCCAAAAGTAAACTGGAAAGGAAGAATCTCGACTTTATCGTATTAAACTCAACGCGCAATGAAGGAACGACATTCCGCAGCAATGATAACCAAATTGAAATCATAACAAAGAATGAAATAAAAACATTTGAAAAGAAAAACAAGAAGTACGTTGCTGCAGATATCATTGATGAATTAACAAAACTTTTCACTGAAAAAAACAGGTCATAATCATAACAGGCAAAATGAGGTTGCTATTACTTATAATAAGTTGGTTGTTTATTACAGCAGGCACAAATGCTCAGGAGTTGCTGGCTAAAGTAACAATAAACCATAATCAGATTCAAGGCACTGATGCAAGTGTCTTCGATAATCTGCAGCAAACCCTGGAACAGTTTATCAATGACAAACAATGGACATCGTTGCAGTTTCAGAAAAATGAAAGAATAATATGCAACTTCAATATAACTGTGACGAAATACGATGCATCATCAAATCTCTTTACATGTACGGCACTAATTCAAGCAAACAGGCCAGTATACAACTCAGCATATAATTCAACCTTATATAATAATAAAGACGGCGACTTTAACTTTGAATTTGCACAGTTTGACCAATTAAACTTCAACGAAGAACAGATAGACAACCAACTGACAGCACTTATTGCCTATTACGCATATCTGATCATAGGTATGAATCTTGACAGTTTCTCGCCTATGGGTGGCGAGGACATTCTGCAAAGATGTCTTAATCTTGTAAATAATGCACAGAATCTGAATTTTACAGGATGGAAGGCTTTTGAGAATGACAGAAACCGCTTTGCATTCATTAATGACTACATGGAAGGAGCGATGAAACCTTTCAGACAACTGCAATATGACTATTACCGCAGCGGCCTTGACGAAATGGCCAACAATGTAGAAAGAGGAAGAACAAACATCACAACAACAATCGAGACAAATCTGAAAAAAGCACACGAAGACAAGCCCTTGAGCACCTTGCCGCAAATATGGACGGACTACAAAAAAGATGAGTTGGCAAACATATATAACGGTAAAGGCACACAAAAAGAAAAAGAATCAGTTTATGAGATTCTATTTTCTATAAATGCTTCGCAAAACAGTTATTGGGAGAAAATAAAAAAATAAAATAATATATTTC
This sequence comes from Prevotella sp. CAG:255, assembly GCF_000431195.1. Lineage (NCBI taxonomy): Bacteria > Pseudomonadati > Bacteroidota > Bacteroidia > Bacteroidales > Prevotellaceae > Prevotella > Prevotella sp. CAG:255. The sequence continues at coordinate 75,691 of NZ_HF986805.1, forward strand.
ATTTCAATATAAAATGCTGAAACAGTTATATATTAGGAACTTTACGCTGATTGATACACTTGACATACATTTCAATCCTGGCTTTTCGGTCATTACAGGTGAAACCGGAGCCGGAAAAAGTATTATCTTAGGAGCGATAAATCTGCTTCTAGGACAGCGTGCAGACGTGAAAAGCATAAAATCAAATAGTTCAAAATGTGTTATTGAGGCTCATTTCGACATAAGCCGATATAACATGCAGGACTTTTTCACAGAAAACAATATCGACTTTGACGATACCGACTGTATATTAAGAAGAGAACTGAACTCATCAGGAAAGACACGTTCTTTCATTAATGACACCCCCGTTGCATTAAACCTAATGCGCACTTTGGGACAACAGCTTATAGACATACACAGTCAGCATCAAAACCTCTTGCTGAACGAAGAAGATTTCCAGCTAAACGTAGTCGACATTATAGCCAAGGACAGAGAACTCCTTATAAAATACAAGGAACATTTCAATGCATATAAAGATGCAAAGAAAGCCGTAGACAGACTATGCAAAGAAATTGAAGAAAATAAAAAAAATGAAGACTACATCCGTTTTCAGCTAAAAGAGCTCACAGAAGCAGAACTGAAAGACGGCATGCAGGAAGAGCTCGAGCGGGAAAGCGAAAAATTAAGTCACGTAGAAGAGATAAAGACAGCGCTCTATTCAGCCGGAACTTCACTAAACTCATATGAATCAGACAATAATGTACTTGATAAAGTGAAGGAAGCATCGCGCTCCATTATCGGCATAACAAGCATATATCCTGAAATCAGTTCTATTTCAGACAGGTTGGAAAGCTGTTTTATAGAACTGAAAGATATATCAGACGAAATAAATTCAGAAGCCGACAATATCGAATTCGATCCCTCAAGACTTGAACAGATAAACAGTCAGCTTGACAAAATCTATTCTCTTGAACAAAAATATCATGTGTCCAATATTGCGGATCTCATTAATATACAAAATAATCTGGAGAAACAGATAAGTAATATCGACAACAGTGATGAAGAGTTAGATAAGCTTAAATCAGAAGAAGCACGTTTACTTAAGGAGTGTGAAGCCATAGCATCTAAACTGACAGAAATAAGGACAAAAGCATCGAAAGTGATTGAGCAGGAAATGCGTAACAGGCTCATACCCTTAGGAATACCTAACGTAAGATTCTCTATAAAAATCGAAAACAAAAATATCAGTGAGGATGGCCACGACCGGATATCATTCTTATTCAGTGCCAATACCAGCACACCTGTACAACCTGTAGCACAGGTTGCATCCGGAGGTGAAATTGCAAGAGTTATGTTGTCACTTAAAGCAATGATAAGCGGTGCTGTGAAACTGCCTACAATAATATTCGATGAAATAGACACCGGAGTTAGCGGGAAAATTGCAGAAAAGATGGGTGATATAATGCAGGAAATGGGAAAAGCCAACCGTCAGGTCATAAGCATTACTCATTTGCCACAGATTGCAGCAAAAGGAAGCACTCATTATAAAGTGTTTAAGGAAGAAACAGAACATGGCACGAGCAGTCGCATGCTCATTTTAAGCAAGGACGAACGCACAAAAGAAATCGCACAGATGCTCAGTGGCTCTGAAATTTCTGATGCAGCCATAAACAATGCCAAAGAATTATTAAAAACATTATAAACGATGAAACAGATAGGAGTTATTTTAACATTAATCATACTTTGTGTATGCGGCAACAGCAAAGCACAGCCTTCAGCCGTAAAGAATGCGGCAAAATCCGTATTCAAACTAACAACATACAACGCAGATGGAACTGTTCTTTCAACAAGCCATGGTGTGTTTGTCGGCAATAATGGTGAAGCAATAAGTGACCTTAAGCCATTTATTGGAGCATCTAAAGCTATTGTTACAGACAGCAAAGGACGCGAAATGAATGTAGAAAGAATAATGGGCGTCAATGATATATATGACGTTGCAAAATTTAAGGTCAACGGCAAAACTATTCCACTGAATGTTGCACAATCTGCATCTGCTTCTGGCTCACAGGCATGGCTTGTATCATATGCAGAAAAATCACCGACAATAACAGCTGCAACTGTAAAAAACGTAGAAACGTTTATGGATAAATACTCATATTATATATTCTCACTTGCTGTTCCGGAAAACACAAATGCCTGCCCTTTTGTTAATTCTGAAGGACAAGTTATTGGAATAATGCAACCGTCTACGACATCAACAGACATACACGCAACAGACGCAAAGTTTATTACAGAACTGCAGACAACAGGACTTTCTGTTGAAGATGAAACCATGAAAAAGATAGGCATACCTCCATCATTGCCGACAGACAAGAGCCAGGCTCTTCTGACACTCATGATGGCTGCACAAGCGAATGACTCAATAAAACATGCGGCTATAGTCAGCGATTTCATAAACCAATACCCTACTTCTGTTGACGGCTATACAGCTCAAGCACAAATATATCTTGACGCAAATGACTTTGAAAGTGCTGAAAAAGAAATGGAAACGGCCATCAAGAAGGTTGAAAACAAAGATGAGGCTCACTATAATTACAGCAAAATAATATACAACAAAGAAGTTTATAAAAGCGACATACCATACGCGGCCTGGAATCTGGACAAGGCTTTTGAGGAAATCAATAAAGCATATGCAATAAATCCTCAGCCATCATATCAGCACCAACAGGCACTCATAACATATGCAAAGGGCGAATATCAGAAAGCCTATGACATGTTTATGGACCTGACAAAGACATCAATAAGAAACCCGGAATTATTCTATAACGCATCACAATGCAAACAAATGCTTAAAGCCCCAATGAAAGAGGTTATAGCGCTGCTTGACAGTGCCATAACAACAACAGACACTTTAAGACTTAGAGAAGCAGCTCCGTATTTCTTGGCACGTGCAGAAGCTTATATTACGACAGACAGCTTCAGACAAGCTGTTTTTGACTACACACGCTACGAAATTCTGGTAAACGGAAATGTAAATGCTAATTTCTATTATATACGTGAACAAGCAGAAATAAAAGCAAAACTTTACCAACAAGCTTTGATAGATATATCAACAGCTATTATGCTTGCCCCGAAAGAACCAACATATTATGCAGAAAAAGCATCATTGGAACTAAGAGTAAACATGATGGATGACGCTATAAAAACTGCAACAAAATGTATTGAGCTTGCACCTGAATATGCAGACGGTTATCTGATATTAGGGTTAGCACAGATAAATAAAGGAGATAAGGCCAACGGAATGTCAAACTTAGAAAAGGCCAAAGAGCTGGGGCATGTTCAAGCACAAGCAATGATAGAAAAGTATTCTAAATAATCGGCGCTATTATAAATAACAAGAAATAAGAAGCGGCAGGTGAAATGATTCTCACCTGCCGCTTCTTTTATTTTCAATTAAGACTTACTTGTTTTAAAGACAAAAGCAATCAACTACTTCTTCGTCCTAATAATATCAAACAAATAAGTAAGCTTAACAATTATATTACCAAAGTTTGACTTGCCAAAATAATCTTTCTTTGAATCACCATAGATATTGCCCAGGCCATAATAATAACGTGCTTCCAACTGGAAATGACCAACTTTAGGATGAGAATACTCAACTCCAAGTCCGGCTGCTATACCATAGTCAAATTTATTCTCTACAGCCATTGTGTCTTGAGCAACCGTATGGTTAACACGATCATCAAGGTTTATGTCCTCAAAATTAAAATTCATCTTGGTTGATTCACTTAGACAGAAACCCAGCTGCGGACCAGCTTGGAAAAAGAACTGAAAGCCTTTATCCTCACGTCCCCACCCTAAATGAGCAAATATCGGTATCTGCACATAATTCATTGTTCGGCTATATTGCTCAGCCACACCTGTAACAGGGTTTATTACCGGAGCGTCATTTGCATCGAGTATTTCCTCCTTCCATCCAATCTGGGCGAAGTTTACTTCTGCCTGCAAAGCACAGATTGTACTGAAATACTTTTCACAAACATATCTAAAAGACACGCCCCCGGTAAAACCTCCATGATATGTCTGATTTACTTTCGGATTAAAACCGACATTACTCAAAACATATCCTCCGTTTACACCGATACTCATATCATTACGATACAATCCTATCTGGGCATATGCTCCAGACACCAACAAAGAAAACACAGCCGATATTAATAATCTACGCATCTTTTCTGTCAAAAATTGATAAGTGATATCGTATTATTACGATTGTAATGGACAAACATAAAGCCGGCATTCTGATATCCACCAGAACCAAGTTTGGTAAAATGCAATGGTGTTTGTACTGCATTTTTATCAGCAGTACTTCCATTAAACTTCTTTCCATTGTTATATATACCACGCAGGAAGAACATGCCATGATCATAACCAGTAAGGGCAAAACGTGGCAGATAATCCATCATACTGCTCTTAAACCAACGCATATATCTGTTTTCCAAAGTCTTTACCTTGGTTGAATAAGAGTTGTAATATGCTGCTGTCGGGATATATGTATCATACTTAAAAAACTTTTCCTGGTTGTATTTCACATACATTAGCCATTCTGTATATCCAAACAATGAAACTGCCAACGAAGGATGCTCACCAGTAAGTGCATCCAACCTTTCCAAAACCTGATTTAGTTCAGGTGAACGTCCTGTATTCAATATTACCATATTTGGTTTTACTGCACTGAATGATTTGGCAAACATTGCATCGCTAGAATTCAAATTTGTCACATTACATGAAATATTCCTAGCTTCAAGCTCTTTACGCAGTCCAAATGTAAACACCCCCTTATCACTTGTGCGGTCGTTACAGTCGATAACAACAACATGATAGTTACTGAAACGATAAACGAAATGCTTAATAACTTCATTATAAAAATATTCAGGAGACTGATAAACCTGAAAAATGTTAGAATTTGATGCGACATCATTGCCATTAATAGAAAATGGTATAACCAGCTTTGCCCCATTATCCTTGGCAAAATCAGCAATAGGCTTTACCTGTTTCGTATAAAGCGGTCCAAAAATAACATCAGCCTTATTAAGTCCTGCCGTAGATAATGTTTGATAAACGTTTCCATCTATCGGCAAATTGCACGCATTAATTTCTATCGACAATCCTTCCTTCTTCAAGTCATCACAAGCCATAAGCAGGCCACGATAATATTCCAACATACGACGTCCATCACCATCAACATTGTGCAGCGGCAACAATACTCCAACTTTGACAAACTTTGATGATGTCTTTATGGCCTTATCAGATGTATTTACAGACTTAGAAGCTACCGACTTATCAGACTTTGGTATAATGATATAATCACCTTTTTTAAGCTCGTAATTCGGATCATTCATTTCCGGATTAGCCTTAATAAGTTCACTCACCGTAATGCCATATTTACGGGCAATTCCAAAAATTGTTTCACTACGTTTAACCTTGTGCATATCCTGCACGTCCTTGTTTTGTGCAAACATATCGAATGCTGCAAAAAAAACTAGAAACAGCACGATATATCGTGAAAAATGCCTCATATTTATTTAATTTGGTATCTTATTTAACCCAATGTTGATAAAGACTAAACACCAATGCCACTACCAAGCAGACATATATAATTGGCCATGCCGTGCAAAGCCTTACCAAACTTTTGTGTGCAAAAATACAAAAAAAGAGCGTCTAAATCAACTTTATTACGTAAATTTGCATAAATATATTTTGAAGAAATGAGAATCATACTTTTATTCAGTTGCGTAGCAACACTCATAACTGCCATAAACATAAAGGCAGACACTTACGACGAAATACCGACAATCAGCCCTACAGCCACTTATGTAACTGATGAAGGAGAAGAGGAAAACTCTAATATGTCCGGAAATGCTCCACTAGTAGGGCGCTTTCAGGCTAATCCACAAAATGTAGGTGAATACAGTGCCAATTATGAATGGAGGTTCACCATTGACGGAGAAAGTACACCATACCTGACAAGATATGAGGAAAACACTGAATATACTTTTACAAAAGCAGGCACTCACAATATCGTAGTATATGCAACCTTCATCAATGGAAATGACACAATAGCATATACTCAAGAATATTGGGATGAAATAGGGCCAATGCGCGTTACGATAAGCGAAAGCAAACTAGAAATGCCAAATGCATTTTCACCTAACGGAGACGGCATAAATGATATATATAAGGCCAAAGACGGATATCAGTCTATTATTGAATTCCATGCATACATATTTAACCGCTGGGGACAAAAGCTGTATGAATGGGACGATCCAGCCGGAGGATGGGACGGAAAATATAATGGGAAAGACGTAAAACAGGGTGTCTACTTTGTTTTAGTAAAAGCAAAAGGAGCTGACGGACGCACATTTAATATAAGAAGAGACGTCAATTTGTTACGTGGATACACAGAAGAATCAGGAACATCAACAACAGAATAAAGTATCCAGAATTGTACATCAAAGAGTCAAATTAGAAATGGATAGAGAAGATGAAAAGATAAACGTGTGGGGAGCACGCGTACACAATCTTAAAAACATAAACGTAGAAATTCCGCGTAACAGTCTTACTGTTATAACCGGACTTAGCGGTTCAGGCAAGTCATCACTTGCCTTCGACACCATATACGCTGAAGGCCAAAGACGGTATATCGAAACGTTTTCTGCCTATGCACGCAACTTCCTTGGCGGAATGGAACGTCCTGACGTTGACAAAATTACTGGATTAAGTCCGGTAATAAGCATCGAGCAGAAAACTACAAACAAGAACCCAAGATCTACTGTAGGAACGACAACAGAAATATATGACTATCTGCGCCTGCTGTACGCACGTGCAGGTATTGCATACAGTTATGCAACGGGTGAAGAAATGGTGAAATATACGGAAGAAGACGTGCTGAAGATGATCCATACAAAATACGACGGAAAGAAGATTTTCATATTGGCTCCTCTTGTACGCAACCGTAAAGGTCACTATCGCGAACTGTTTGAAAGCATGCGCAAAAAAGGTTACTTGCATATCAGAGTAGATGGTGAGGTGAAAGAAATTGTCAGAGGAATGAAAACTGACAGGTACAAGAACCACAACATCGAGGTTGTCATAGACAAACTGCAAGTACAGGACAAAGACGACGAACGGCTGAAAAAGAGCGTTGCAGCAGCAATGAAGCAAGGCGATGGGCTGCTCATGATTATGGAAAAAGACACAAATGAAGCAAAATATTACAGCAAAAGGCTAATGTGTCCCACTACAGGTATGTCCTACGGAGATCCAGCCCCTAATAAATTCTCATTCAACTCACCCGAAGGCGCATGCCCGCGCTGCAAAGGGCTCGGCTATGTAAACGAGATTGACATCAATAAAATTATGCCGGACATGAATCTGTCAATAAAACAAGGAGGCATAATTCCGCTAGGAAAGTATAAAAACCAAATGATATTCTGGCAAATTGATGCAATTCTTGAGAAATACGGCTGCGACCTTAACACGCCAATAAATGAGATTCAAGAAGAAGCCATGAACGAGATATTATATGGCTCACTAGAACCCGTACGCATAAGAAAAGAACTTGTCCATACATCAAGCGACTATTTCGTTGACTTCGACGGCATTATAAAATATCTTCACAATGTCATCGAAAATGACGATAGCGCAAGCGGTCAAAAATGGGCCGATCAGTTTCAGACTGTATGCCAATGTCCTGAATGCAACGGACAAAGACTTAAACGTGAGTCGCTTTCATACAAAATATGGGACAAGAATATATCTGAAGTGGCAAACCTTGACATAAGTGAACTCAAAGAATGGCTTATCGAAGCAAAAAAGCACCTGAACGAAAGACAAACAAAAATTGCCTCGGAAATCATTAAAGAAATTATAACCAGAATCGACTTCATGCTTGAAGTTGGACTCGACTATTTGTCACTCAATAGACAATCAGCAACGCTTTCCGGTGGAGAGAGCCAGCGAATAAGACTGGCAACACAAATCGGGTCACAACTTGTGAACGTACTTTACATATTGGACGAACCTAGTATTGGATTGCACCAACGTGATAATGACAGACTTATAAAATCACTGAAAGAACTACGCGACCTTGGCAATACTGTTATTGTTGTTGAACACGACAAAGACATGATGCTCAGTGCAGACTATATTGTAGACATAGGTCCAAAGGCAGGACGCAAAGGCGGAGAGGTAGTATTTCAGGGTAAGCCTGATGAAATGCTGAAACAGCACACCATTACCAGTCAATATCTCAATGGAGAGATGAAAATAGAAGTTCCTGCCGAAAGACGTAAAGGCAACGGAAAATATATAATATTAAAAGGTGCATCGGGAAACAACCTTAAGAATGTTGATGTCGAGTTTCCTCTCGGCAAGCTCATTGTCGTTACCGGAGTGAGCGGAAGCGGCAAATCAACATTAATTAATGAAACGTTGCAACCTATACTGAGCCAACACTTCTATCGTTCGCTCAAAAAGCCGATGCCATACAAGAGCATTGAAGGCATTGAGCATATAGATAAGGTGGTGAATGTAGACCAAAGTCCGCTCGGAAGGACACCACGTTCAAACCCGGCAACATATACAGGTGTGTTTAGTGACATACGCTCACTTTTCGTAAATCTTCCAGAAGCGAAGATAAGAGGCTACAAGCCTGGCCGATTCTCATTTAACGTAAAAGGCGGTAGATGTGAAGCCTGTGGCGGCAACGGATATAAGACAATAGAAATGAGATTTCTGCCGGACATAATGGTACCATGTGAAGTATGCCACGGAAAACGATACAACAGGGAAACTCTTGAAGTGAGATATAAAGGCAAGAGCATAGCAGACGTACTTGACATGACCATAAATCAGGCTGTAGAATTCTTCGAAAACATTCCTGACATTTTACGAAAAATAAAAACAATACAGGATGTAGGACTTGGGTACATTAAACTCGGACAGCCCTCAACGACGCTTAGCGGAGGTGAAAGCCAACGAGTGAAACTGGCAACAGAATTGAGCAAACGTGACACGGGCAAGACGCTGTATATTCTTGATGAACCAACAACAGGTCTGCATTTTGAAGATATACGCATACTGATGAACGTACTTCAGGAGCTAGTCGACCGCGGCAACACAGTCATTATTATTGAGCACAACCTTGACGTAATAAAGCTGGCTGACTATATAATAGATATGGGACCAGAAGGTGGACGCAACGGAGGTACAGTATTGGCTACAGGCACACCGGAAGAAGTGGCAGAAAGTACGAAAGGCTTTACTCCTCGATTCTTAAAGAAAGAGCTGCAGGCATAATAGAATTAAACATAAGGCAAGTCTGTCAATATATAATGATTTTACATTTTAATATTGAAAGACTTGCTCTTTTTATTTAAAAGAACATGTATTTTTGAGGCATTGCCAATACGCTGTCAGCCATTGCCAAACTATTACAATCTGCATCATTATTTACGAGCAATACTTAATAAAGGAAAAGACGCATATCTTTAGTCCAAAATTGATCATTATTAAAATGCCTCATTACAAGGCCTGAAGAGTATTCGTAAACTACTGATAATCAGCGACAAATAACGTTCATTACAAAACATGGCTTTTTAGGATGCAAAAGGCCATGTTTTATACTGCAAAACGCCACATATCATAAGGTAAAAAAGCACATATCAAAAAATCATACTGCATCAGTAGCGATAAATATCGCATACGCATAAATTAAAAAACCGCACAACACACCATATGGTATTATTGCGCGGTACACTAACAATCCTATGTATTTTATTCTATAAAATCAGAAATTTAATCAGAATCTTGTCATTACTTCAATTACAATTTTATCACGTTCTGATGGTTTAGCAACAGCTCCAGAACGGTAGAAATACTTCTCATAGTTGAGACGAATATCTGAAATAAACGGCTTAGCTATACTAAAGGTAAGTCCACCTGTAATTCTTGAGCGCTGATAGTCGTTTATCATCAATGATCCTTCTGTATTCTCCTCACCGTCAAGATACCGCATACCATCACTATGATCACTCATATAATCATAACGCAAAAGTGGCGAAATCTTTGTAAAGAAACACTTGCGTAACGGAATATCATAGTTAACAAACGCATCAAATGCATGCACGTTCTTAAAGGCATTATCCTCATAATGCTTAAAAAGATATTCTGCCTCAATATGCCAGCCATGTGCATGATAATAAGCACCTGCATCATACATCATAACCGAAATATGGTCAGGACGGATTTTCTGCGTACTAAGAGTAATATTAAAGCCATTAGGAATAAAGATTTGAGCCTTAGCTGAAAAATTAATATTGTTTGTCCAGAAATCCTTCTGATTCGTTAATCCAGAGCCGTTAAACATTCCGGCCTGAAGAATAATTGGAATCCCGACATTAAACGAATAGCCTAAAGTTGCACCAACATCACGCACATTACCTACCTGCTTAGCAATAAAAGATCGGTTAGCAAAATACTGCTGATGAGGAGAACGATGGGCATCAATAGTAAATGGCACACGCATCTGTCCTATAGTAAAATCAAATCCTCTAACGGGCTTGATTTTTGTATATGCATCAAGCATCTTTATCTGCCCCTCATCCGACAAGTCAATTTCTGCTTTATATTCAACAGCTTTTGCCACTTTTCCTTCAAGACTGACACGCGCGTTTCTAACTTGAAAACGTCCGTCTCCTTCTTCCGTCTGATATTCATACTTTCCGCGTATGGTGCCGTGCACCTTCGGAGTAAGGTCGACCTTATCTTCTTCTTGAGCGTGTAATGGCAAACCAACACACAAAGCCAACAATGGCAAAATCAGTTTCTTATTATTCATACAATTACTTATTTTTTTGCAAAATTAAGCATTATGTGTTACAAAAATATTACATAGCAATTAAAACGCTTGTAACATCCTATGCCATACATCAAAACGAATTATAAAATCAACTAAACACAGCAAATAATCTTCTGTAAAAATAGTATATTCTCTTATTTTTAATTCCCTTTTATTATACCGGTATCATTATCTTTTTTATCAACTGTATATTTCGGACTTTCATATTTACGACCTTTTGAAAAACGCCAGCTTAAATTAAAAGTTAGCATATTTCCCATATCACCATTAATAAGCTTTTGCGTCTTTCCAACATATCTGTTAAGCAAATATGCTTTATTAGAAAGCATATCGTTCTGAAAACCATTCTGCCAGATTAATGAAAAGATGAAATCTTTATACTTATATGATGCGACAAGACTGTAAGTACAAATATTTGTAGTACGGTTTTCGCCCTCAAGAAAACTCCATCCGTTACTTGCATCAGCAGAAAACGTAAAATCACCCAAATATGCTGTAGCCCTGAATGCACCATTAAACGAAGAATAATGATGTTTGTATGTATTTCCATAATTGAAGAAACGGAAAAAGCCACCTGTTGCAGCAAACGTAAGTTTGTCAGGAACAATATCAAAACGAGTATAGCCATTGACATAAAACATAGAAATCCGGCGCTGATTCTCACGGGTAAAAATAAAATTTGTGTTTCCGCTTTCATCAATCTCTCTATTAATCTGAGACATAACGCAATGATAATTATTACGATACGACGTTTCTATTTCTGCATAAAACGAGGGCAATTGGCACGACAAAGTAAACGATTGCTCCAATACACGTGCAGGAAACAACGCAGAATTACCTCGGGATACTTCTAGTTCATTATTTCTCACATCAACATCTCCCAAATATTCAAGGCGTGGAGGATTCTGATACATACGTAGATAATACCTTAATTTAAATTTTTCCAGAAACTGATAAGCAAGAGAAAGCTCCGGACGCCAAAGCCAATATTCATAAGCATCATTAGCCTGATGATAATACAGACGACTTACCCCTGCACCAAAGGTATATTCTAATGCCGCCAAATTACCTTTTACCTGCGCATAAGCATAGACTTGTGAATTACGTATAGTATTTATAGCTTCTGCATCCCCAAGATATTTATTACTAATATATTTCTGAAAATATTGTATACCCGATGAAAAAGTCAGCAGACGCATTCTGTTTTCATATATACCTTCAGCAAAAAGCGACCAGCTGTCACCATCAGAAGCATAGCTATAAGGTGATTTCCCATCATAGCTCCATGAATAAGAAGCGTCGCTATATGTCCCTGTTGCATTTATTGTTACAGACTGATTTCGGCCTATATTCTGATTATAATAAAGATCCAAAACAGGAGAAAAAGATTTGTCAGACGAATTTATCCCGACAGTATCACATTCTTGATTTACAATATTTTCCCTTAAAGTATAATCATCAGGACAATTCGATAAATCTGTGCCGAGTGTAGCCTGAAAGACATATCGCCCTGTCTCTGAAAAAGAATATTTCAATTGCAAATTATGACATATATTTTTTAGTCTGCGTTCCTTATCTCTTCGCGTTATATAATAAAAAGAATTATCAGGCATAAGATATTGGGCCGTTTCTTCATAACGTAACTTTCGTTTGTCTGAAAAATCCAGCCAATAACTCAAAGATATTTCACTCTTTCCAAAATTAAACTTTGCGAACAAATTATCCGAACAATTAAGATATGTCATAGTATGTGTCAGGTCAGCTCCTATGACATAACCACTAACAGCTTTTTTCACAATTATATTAATTACAAAACCCACGTTCTGACCATATCTTGCTCCTGGATTTCTTATATATTCAACATATTTCACAGCACTTAAATCTATTGATGACAAATCGTTTGCAGTTGCTTCAATATCGTTAATACGCACCTGAACGGCTCCCATATTATTAGGTGCCGAAATAGTATGTGCCACTTCATCAACAGAAATAAGTGGTAATGCTAACTTTGACAACAAGCCATAAGCCGTTGAAGAATTTTCTTTTTGTTTATCTGTAGGAAAAATTCTTAGTGTCCCATTAGTATTTACAACACGAGAACTTTTTACAACGACCTCATTCAAAATTAAAGAATCAGATACAATGGTGTCATTATCATGACCATACTTATGACAACTGATATCTTTGTCTGCAACAACACATTTCGTTTTAACACTGTCTTTCTTTGCTTCTTTATAACTTTGAGCCATTGAAAAACATGAAAACATTAATAAAACTACAGATAATAACGTCTTTTTCATCTTTAAGCTTTTTCGCACAAAGATAAATCAGACGTTAGACAAAAGAATATTTTTACACTGACAACTTACTGACATTTACCTGACAGTCTATGCATCAGGACATCAGCATTCCGTAATAAGCTATTAATCAATGAATTACATCAAATTAAAAGATAAAATAAAAACTTCTATAACACACGTTAGTCATCAACGCGCAACTTATATGCGCGGCCGCGTTCTACTTCTATTTTCAAATTACTGTTAGCCTCAACAACAGACTTCAGTCTTTTAATCATTGTATAAAGTGTTTCGTTTGCATTATCTTTACCTGGCCACAGAGTATTACATATATCTGTTTTCATAAGGCGATGTCCTTCTGCCTTAAAAAACATCTGCATCAGTTCAAATTGCATCGGCGTCAAGTTAATCTCTCTGTTATCTGCACCATAAAATGTTTCCGACTGCTTATTATACAACATATTGCCTACTGATATAATACAAGAGTCGTCATTTCTAGCACAAACGCATGCTGTATCATTACTTTCAGCAAAAGATACACTATACAAAAGCTCTTTCTTCTTAAAACAAAAATAAGTAATGCTGCCCCAAATCAAAGATAAAAGCATTAAGGTTATCGGCAGTTTCTGATCAGAAAGACTCAATACCATGAAAAAAGAACACTCTGCATAACCGCGCATGGCAACTGATCCGTTACAGTATTTCAATGAAACAGGGTTTAATATTATTGTATCACTGCATATCCCATTCGGAATATATTTTGAATTATGCGCAACGATATTTTCAGGCACTATGTCGAACGATATATATGCCCTGTTGCGTAATTCAGGTATAGAAAGTCGTTTATTGAAAAACTCATCATTAATCAATAATGCCACATGACCAGATGTCGTATTCTGTAACTGTTTATATGCCTTTATTGTATCTGTTGCCAACCATGCGCCACCCTTTACAGCAATGGTATGAGCTAAGGCTTGATTCAAATCATCCTTAATCAAGTCTTCTGTACTAAGATATCTGTCCGTTCCAGTTACAACAGATGACAGCAACAATACAAAGAATACTACAATAGAGAAATATGACTTCATAACCCAAATTATTATAACTTATGCCTCTTAATACAAAAATACAACAGTCTGGCAATGACATGCAATATTATATGAAATACAGCATAAGCCAAGCTGCGACACTTATGCAAAGATACAAATTTACAAGCTATAATACAAGAGCTATAACATGTTTTTCATAACACGGCAAATTTAATTTTAGCATGAATTTATATAAAAGTAATATTGTATAAAAACAAAAATCCCGGTGCTTAAAAGCAACCGGGACTTTTATATAAAACTGCTTTACAGTGCGAAAATTACTCTTCTACAGTTGTTTCTTCTGCCTTGGGAGCCTCTTCAGCTACTGTTTCAGCA